>JABDLQ010000336.1 GCA_013002925.1 Gammaproteobacteria bacterium
CCACCTGGTGGATAAACCCGGTGTAGCCGGTCCAGTTATCGCTTTCCTGGGGTTCTGACAAGGCAGCGTGCCACTCAAAATTATCATGGGTCCTCGCCAACTCGTCAAAATCGTCGACATAGAACAGTTCCCGGAGACTTCTCGCGCCATACCAGAACGTCATCTTGCGCTTGCTATGCAGCCGTCTGAGCTGATCAAATATGTGCGAACGCATGGGAGCCATGCCGGCACCACCGCCAATAAACACCATTTCATTGCTCGTATCGCGCACGAAAAAGTCGCCATAAGGACCTGATATTACGAGTTTATCACCTGCTTTCAGATTGAAAAGATAAGACGACATCAGACCGGTAGGAACACTCTCGTCGGCCCCGGGTGGGGGCGTCGCAATTCGGATGTTGAGCATGACGATGCCTTTTTCCAAAGGATAGTTCGCCATTGAATAAGCCCGGGTGACCTCACTTTTCGTGGTGGAGGTATAGCGCCACATATCGTGGCGATCCCATTCATCACGAAATTCAGCATCAATATCAAAGTCGGTGTAGTTAAGACTGTGCGGAGGACACTCTGTCTGGATATAACCGCCGGCACGAAAATCAAGTGTCTGCTGATCGGGCAACTCCAGCACGAGCTCCTTGATATACGTCGCCACATTACGGTTGGATCGAACCGTGCAATCAAATTTGCGTACGCCAAATACCTCTGCCGGCAAACGGATGACCATATCCTCTTTCACGGCCACCTGGCACGCCAGCCGATAGTGTTCAGCCGCTTCGCGTTTTGTGATCAATCCGGCCTCGGTCGGTAATATTGCTCCACCGCCTGTCAATACCTGGGCTTTGCATTGGCCACAGGTACCTTTACCACCACAGGCCGATGACAGAAACAAGCTGGCTTCGGACAACCCGTTCAGCAATTTCCCACCGGCCGCCATGTGGATGGTTTTTTCATCGTTGACGAGGACTGAAACATCACCACTTGCAACAAGCCACGAGCGTGCAGATAAAATAACTGCCACAAGCAATAAGATAATCACCGTGAAAAAGGCCACGCCGAGTAGAATCTGGGTCAGAGCTGCGGATGTCACAATCGGATACCTGCAAAACCCATAAAGCCCAGTGACATCAGGCCGACAATAATAAACGTGATACCCAGTCCCTGTAGTCCGGCCGGAATGTCACTGTACTTGAGTTTTTCCCGAATACCGGCCAGCGCCACGATTGCCAGTGCCCAACCGGTGCCACTACCGAGTCCGTAGACTACGCTCTCGGTAAAACCGTAGTTACGCTCGACCATGAACAGGCTGCCGCCAAGAATGGCGCAGTTGACGGTGATCAACGGCAGAAAAATCCCCAATGCGTTGTACAGTTTGGGGAAAAACTTGTCCAACGTCATTTCCAGAATCTGTACCAGCGCAGCAATGACGCCAATATAGCTGACCAGACCCAAAAAACTCAGGTCAACTTCTGGTAGCCCCGCCCAGGCCAGTGCGCCCGGGCGCAGCGCGTATTGAAAAACAAGATTGTTCACAGGCACCGTGACGGTCTGGACTGCGATTACCGCCAGCCCCAGGCCTGCCGCCGTTTCGACTTTTTTTGATACCGCAAGAAACGTGCACATCCCCAAAAAGAAGGCCAGTGCCAGGTTCTCGACGAACACCGCTTTGATAAAGAGGTTTACATAGGAATCCATTAGCGCGCTTCCGACCCGACGGCATTGTGAATTTCAAATTCCGGCTGTTCAACCTGTGCTGTTTTCCAGGTACGAATGCCCCAGATCATCAGGCCGATGATAAAAAAAGCACTGGGTGGCAACAGCATCATGCCGTTGGGTTCATACCAGCCTGAGTCCTTGGTCAGTGGCAGGATTTGTACACCCAATAACGATCCTGCGCCCAGCAGTTCACGGCTTACGGCGATAAAAATCAATATCACACTGTAGCCCAATCCATTGCCAAGACCGTCAAGAAAGCTGAGGCGCACGCCATTGTGCATGGCAAAACTCTCAGCTCGACCCAGCACGATGCAGTTGGTGATGATCAAACCGACAAACACCGACAGCTGCTTGCTGGTTTCGTAGGCAAAGGCCCGCATGAGTTGATCAACGATAATCACCAGTGATGCAATGATAGTCATTTGTACGATCAGGCGAATGTTGTTGGGAATGTAATGCCGGATGGAGCTGACCGCCGTATTGGACAGGACACACACGCTGGTCAATGCGAGGCACATTAGCAATGTCGGCATTAACGAAGTAGTTACGGCAAGTGCCGAACAAATACCAAGCATTTGCAGGGTGATCGGATTGTTGTCCACCAAAGGATCGATCAGGACAGTTTTCGACGTCGCAGTCATTGCACCTCCCCGGTTGCCTTGAGCCGTGTGAGATAAGGCCCGAATCCTTCGTCTCCGAGCCAGTAATGCATCAGATTTGTGACGCCGCGGCCAGTCAGCGTAGAACCGGCCAGACCGTCTACCTGGTAACGCGCCGCAGACGTTCCGTCCCCGGCGCCGGCACGGTCATCGACCACGCCTCGGATCACCTCGATTTTTGGTTCGCCATCGGGGCCAAACGCCAGCTTTCCCTGCCACTGTGCGCGCCAGCGCGGATTATCGACCTCTCCCCCCAGGCCCGGCGTTTCAGCTTGCTGGTAGAACCGTAATCCCTTAATGGTATTGGCATCGCCTTCAAATGCTAAAAAACCGTACATGGTCGACCATAAGCCGTAGCCGTAGACCGGGAGTATCAACGTGTTGAGGCCGGACTCGCCTCGTACCATGTATACGGTGGCGTATTTTGCGCGTTGCACGATGTTGGCGATATCCCGGGCGGCGGGAATTTCGACCGCAAGTTCCGGGTCGCGACTGGCGGCCTGCGCATCAAAAGTCGCCGGATCCAGTGTGTCGACATACTCTCCACTGGCAAGCTCCACGACATGTGCTTCGATCTGACTGAATAATTGTTCGAGGCTTTGCTCTTTACCCGAAGCATCTTGCCCGGAGTTATCCAGCAGGCCTGCAACTTCCAGAATAATGCGTTGCCGGTTTTGTTTCTCATTGTCGAGTTGCAGCGGTCGTAACAACACGGCGGTACCAGAGACCAGCACAGAACACACGATACTCAGGGCAACGGCAACCATAACGATGTTACCGGTACTGTTTTGCGGTGCATTCCTGATCCTGGCGATCCAGCCGCTTTGTGTCCCGCCATTGCTGTGTGAATCAGCCTGCAAGGCGTCGCCTCCTTCTTCTTATATTGGCCTGGATGACCGCATAATCAATTAATGGCGCGAAGACATTGGCAAACAATATTGCGAGCATTATCCCCTCCGGATAGGCAGGATTACTGACCCGGATGACCACGGTCAAAATACCGATCAGCGCGCCGTATATCCAACGGCCCGTATTGGTTGTGGTGGCCGTGACCGGATCTGTTGCCATAAATACCATACCAAAAGCAAAGCCACCCAGGACCAGGTGCCAGTACCACGACATGGCAAACATCGGGTTCGTGTCGCTGCCCACGGCGTTGTAGAGCAGCGTGGTCAACACCATACCGGCAAACGTTCCGACAATGATGCGCCAGGACGCAATTCCGGAATAGATCAAAAGGACGGCGCCCAGAAGACAGGCCAACGCAGAAGTCTCCCCCAAAGAACCCTGCAGCTGACCGATGAAAGCCTGGCTCCAGGTCAGACCGCTGGCCACCACACCGTCAAGACCCTGTAACGCACTGATCCCCAGCGCCGTCGCTCCGCTGAAGCCATCTACGGCAGTCCACACCGCATCGCCGGAGATCTGGGCCGGATAGGCAAAATACAAAAAAGCCCGGCCTACCAGTGCCGGGTTCAAAATATTCTTGCCGGTGCCGCCAAAGACCTCCTTGCCGATCACGACGCCAAAGGAAATCCCCAGCGCTACCTGCCACAGCGGTATGGTCGCAGGAAGAATAAGGGCATAGAGTAACGAAGTAACGAAAAACCCTTCATTAACCTCGTGTTTGCGGACAGTGGCAAACAGCACTTCCCAAAAGCCGCCTGCCGCCATTGTGACGATGTAGATGGGCAGAAAATAGCTCAAGCCATGCAGCGTATTTGCCACCACACTGTCAGCTGCATAGCCAACGCCGAGCCAGCCCAGAACCACACCACGCCAACCGGCCGCACTTTCGATCCCGAGACTGGCCATGGCGGTGTTGGCCTGATATCCCACATTCCACATACCCATCAGCGCCGCGGGTGCTGCTGCGATCACCACGATGATCATGACGCGCTTCAGGTCCAGCGCATCGCGGATATGTGGGGCACCCCGCGTTAAATCCGGCGGAGAATAAAACATAGTGTCGACCATTTCATACAGCGCATAAAAGCGTTCGAGTTTGCCACCTTTGGCAAAATGCGGATGAAGTCGGTCAAGTGTGTTGCGCAGTTTGCTCATTAGCCGAATTTCTCAATCTGGGTGAGACAGGCCCGAAGTTCCGTGCCGTACTCATGTTTGCCGGAACACACGAATGAACACAGTGCGAGATCTTCTTCATCGAGTTCCAGGCAACCAAGCGCTTGGGCAGAATCGGTGTCGCGCACGACCAGTGCTTTCAACAGCGGCGTGGGCAGCAGGTCAAGCGGCATGACCGGTTCAAAGTTTCCGATCGGAACGATTGCGCGCGGACTGCCATTTTGCGAGGTCGACAGATCAAAGGGTTTGCGATGGAGCAGATGTCCCGCAAATGCGCGTATACCGGAAAATTTGCTCGCTCCAGGCATCATATAGTTTATAAACTCCCGTGGCTGTCCCTCTGGCACCACCGAGATTTGCATGTGATATCGCCCCAGATAATTGAGCGCGTCAAAGGCACGATGACCGGACAGAACCGATCCGGAAACGACACGGGCGGGACCAGGCAACAACTCACCAGCAAGAAGGTTCTCCGTGCTTGCACCGAGACGCGTGCGGATCAGTCGTGGTTCACGAACCCTGGAGCCTCCCAGTGCAACAATGCGCTCCGTCCACAATGCTCCCGTTGTAAAAAGCCGCCCTGCAGCGATGACGTCCTGATAGTTCAGATGCCAGACGACCCGGTCTGCGGTAACGGGGTTCAGAAAATGAATATGTGTGCCCACCAGTCCGGCCGGGTGCGGTCCGCTGACTGAAACCTGCTGAACGTGTGGATTATCCGTAAAGGCAATTTTAGGATCCGGTGCCGTACAGACATAGACTTTCCCGTCGGTGAGTCGGGACAGGATATCAAGGCCATCCAGAAAATCCTGTTGATATTCTGCTATGACGATGGCCGGATCAGCGGCAAGTGGATTGGTGTCCAGGGCCGAGACAAAGATTGCGTGGGGTTCGGTGTCGATTTGCGGAATCTTGCTATAGGGCCGGGTTCGCAATGCTGTCCATAGCCCGGACTCGATCAGGGTATCCCGAACACTCTGTTTGCCAAGTGTGGACAACGTCGCCCGAGGGTACGAAGGAAATTCCGGTTCAGCGTCACCTTCCAGTTCGATGACAACCGACTGCAACATGCGGCGCGCACCGCGATTGATCGCCGTCACGACACCGGTGCCTGGCGCAACAAATGGCACTCCGGGCGTTTGTTTGTCTTCGAACAGGCTTTGACCCAATGTTACCCGAGTACCGATTTCAACTTTCATGCGCGGACGCAACCCCACGTAATCGCGCCCGAGCAAGGCGACAGAACGCGTATTGCTCGCTGTATCGATCACTTGCTGCGGCTCACCCGCCAACGGAATAGACAGCCCTTTACGTACGTCGATGCGCATGGTTTTTTTGATGTTGACCCCATTTGATGGCACAGCTATACGGTTTATCCGGCAACTGTACACGTTCGATTGGCGAGCGTTCTCAGCCCCGCATACCCACTCAGCCGACGCTCATTGTAACCTTTCGTACTGTGGCCTACAGAACTTTTTCACTGAATACGTATATGCCGCAGATAGATGCCGCAGATTGCACAAAAAAGGCTCAGCCAGAGCCAGCGGTAATATCACGCTGATGATTGCTGCGTGCGCTGCAATCAGTTGGCCAGCACGTGCCTTGAAGGTAACAGCGGGAATTTAGTGTTCCTGAGGCACGTTGCTCGGCCACTGCGAGCCGTGTGTACAGCGCTCGATTCATGGTGGCTGTCCCATCGGACTTGCCATCGGGCTATTTCTTGTTGATCTATCCGTGTGTAGGTTCCTCGGGCCAAAATGACACGTATTTGTACGTGTTGACACACCAGCGCCAGAGCGACACTCTGGGCCAAAAGAGAATCGGAATATGTTCTATGAAATGCTCGTAGTGCAGGACTTGCCTACTCATTCGACAGGATTCAATACACTATGCCATCATCAGATTCAGACCTCACCCGTCCATCAAATCTGAAAGACCATGCGCGTGGTACCGGACCGGTACGCACGCAACGTCCCGTCTATGTCGATTTTCTGCCGCCCTGTAATCATGCCTGCCCCGCAGGTGAAAATATTCAGGCATGGTTGGCACATCTGCAGGCCGGTAACGATG
>JABDLQ010000357.1 GCA_013002925.1 Gammaproteobacteria bacterium
CGACATGGTGGACGTTGAGTTCACCGTACCCGAATGTCACCTGCAGAGGTATATCATCGGGTACTTCGATCCGATAGTCGGTTTGCGCATTGCGATAGGCAAACCGGGATTGTGTGCTCGGCCCCACCGTTAGCTGACCCTCTGAGCGCCGCTCCTCGAGAACGACTTTCCCGGCAAGCTCACGGCACGAGTCATCGCTGCTGGCACAAGCAATTTCAAGAGCCATGCTCAGCTGCCCGGATGCGCCCCGAACAATATTCGCCGCACCTGCAGGCAACTCCAGTACGATTTTATCGATGCCCGCCAATGGATAAACACCCACTCGTTCGGGCCCGACTGGCGTAGCATTTTCCGGTGGGCCGGATACGCAGGCACTCGCGGCCAATAAAATCCCGGTCATTGTTAATCCAATGTACGATTTCGTTGCTTGATCTGACTGCTTCATACTAACTTCCTGCAGCTTGACGGGTTACCAGGGAAAGTTCATACAGTTGAAAAAGGCAAACATTAGCGTAGCACAGGAAACAAATCACAATCGTTCGTTATCAATACACCGGTTGTCAGGCACACGAGACAGCACTGCCAGATTGCGCACCCGGAGACGGGCGTTTATACTTTTTGTCTGTAAAAAAGCACGCATAACTCATCGGCAACGGAAGTCTGCATGAGACTGAACACCATCATTGACACCATCGAACGGCTCATCCGTGAGATCAATCAGGCATCTACCCGCTACGCATTGCACGTCGGAGTGCCGGAGGTCCACGATACGCAGGGCAGGGCGGAGATATATCGCAAGATTGACAACTGGCAGCGGGAGTTATCAATGTGTCTGTACAAACTGGGCAGTTTGCGTCAGGGAGCCCAGTATCGAAATTACCAGCTCAATGTAGCAAAGCTGAGTCATGACACCCGGTATCTTCGAAAAACCTCGGATCAGGAAGTAAAACGCCTGCGCAAAATTCACGAAAGAGCGATGGTGGCAAAAGACGCGTTGGTTGGCTACATTAACCAGCGGGCCCGACTCAGTGACATGGAGTTTGATTCGTTGGTAACAGATTTATTATCAAACATGAACGATTGGGGTGATAATCTGCGGGAAGTTAATAAAAATGAGGTAATGCAAATCGCACAGAGCTTCAATCCTTCGCCCCAACAGATGCATGCCGAAATAAAACCCGTCGCGGAACGCACACAGACACCGCAAACGACCCAGGGTAATTTTGATGGCGCCGTGATTGCCTTATACGTGACATTGCGCTGCATTCAGCTGATGGTTAAAAAATACCGGTCCTGATGCACCACCACCGTTCTGGAACAGGTCAACTGGTCGCCATTATTTATAGCCTCGTACCTGCCTGATTGCCTTTACCAAACCATCACACTCTGACCACTTTAAAATGGCCCCCGGTTTATCAAGCATGTCTTTTGCTTTGACCAGGGCGTTCGACGCCTGGTAAATCGGTGCTGCTTCACCGCTGGTGGGAAACGACGTTTGTTGATGTGCTGGAAGATCTTTATTGAGTGACAGCCAGAACACAGTGTCTGCCAGAAAAGCAAGCGCTTCGTCCTGATGTCTGTCGATCCGGTAGTTCTGTATGTCCTTGAGTGCATGCACGGACTCGTGAAAAACATCGACTTGTCCCTGCATCGTGGGCAATGCCCCAACGTTTACTGTGAGTTCTCCGGTTCTGCCGGTGGTCTCAGGTGAGGGTCGGCGTCCTTTCCATGATGTGTAGCTCGCTCTGAATCCGCCACCGGAACTTCCTAACTTGATTTTGACCGTACCCTTCTCGATCGCATTGGCGACTTCATCCATCAGAGTCTTGTTGACCGCACTCTCGCCAATGGTAAAGTCGACGCGGTTCGCAGAATCGCTACGCAGCACCGCGGCGATCCGGGACTCGTGGCCGGTCATGGTTTTTTTGAATTCAAGCAGCAACTTCTGTGCTTCTTTCAGTTCACTGAGGATACCCGGCCAGGGCGACTGGGTACGGGCCAGCGTGCCACGGTCAAAGGGGTATCCCCAATGCGTGTCAAATCCGACGGGTCCGTGGTTTTTATAGGCAACCATGATCCGGCAACTCCCGTTAAAAGCGTTTTAAACGTGACAGACGATCAAAATCTGCACCGGGTCATTTGTTCGTCTTTGCCATAGAAGCACTGTAGACCTCGATGGGTGCTGTCGTCAAAAAGCACCTCTATTTCTCGATCACAACACAAACGGCACCAACCACCACGTCCGCTTCTTGTACGCCGCCCATTCCGGGTAGCGCGACATACTTGCCTCTTTCATCAGCATGTTGACAGCGAACAACCCGATCCAGACCCACGCCAGCACCACCACCGGCAGCCAGTGCCACACCATCATCGCGAAGCTGCCGTAGATCATGATCTCACCCAGATAATTGGGATGGCGCACATAGCGGTGCATGCCGTCGGTGATCAATCCGCGCTTTACTCGCAGGGTGAAGTACTTTTGGGCGTCTGCGGCAATCATGATGGCGCAACCCACGATGCACAGGCTGATGCACACGC
>JABDLQ010000388.1 GCA_013002925.1 Gammaproteobacteria bacterium
GGGCTAAAAAGCGCCGCCACGACGTCCGTAGGAGCATTCCTGACCGGTATGGTGTCCGTTGGTATCGGCGAGGTTACCATTGCGCAACTCACGCGCAAGGGTGTGCCAATAGCCGTTGCGGCAGCGACGTCCGTGGTAGTCGTGATTGTCACTATCGTCTTTGCTTCGGCCACATTGTTCGCTCAGCTAATCAACACGGGTGGATGGCAAGCCGTTCCCTGGAACCTGCTGGTGTACGACATTCCCGGTGTGCTGATCGGCGGTCAGATTGGTCCGAGATTGCAAGGCCGCGTGTCGCACACCACCATGCGTCACGCGATCAGTCTGCTGTTTGTCGTGCTTGCGATTGCCATGATGGCCGTTGCGTGGCGTAAATATACAGGTTAGAGGAAAAGGGAGTCAGTTGCCCCTGATGTCAATGGTGTTCACTCAGCGTGACCGCTTAGCTGTGGCGTTCAATATCATCATCCGCCAAATTTCCGTACATAGCTTTGGCGCGTGGAAATTTTGCAATGGCCAATGCCAGTGACTTGAGCTTCTGCGTGTCGTTGGGAGAAACGCTGGTAAATGTTGAACGGCTGATATGAAAATCCGAGTAGCCATCGGGAGTCGCAAAAAAACGATGGTTGTCCGGCGTCACTTCACTTTGATGATAAACCTCCTGCAGGGCTGTTTCCCCCGGCTTGATCAGCCCGGAGTCATCGAGTTCGGAGCCGGCATTCATCAGGCTGTATGACCATGACTCGACAACTTTCTCCCGGCCGATGTTGTCGTTGTTATCATGTGTCTGCGTGATATGGCCGTTTAGAAAAAGAATCTGGTCATTCTTGCCAACCCGCGTCGTCTTCGGTGATCCACTGGCATCGGTTGATGGTGCACAAAAATACACCGTCGGTTCACCTGCAACACCCTCGGTGTACCCAATGATGTGTTCGGTTCTATACAGTCTGTCCATGTATCCCATGTTGTCGCTCCACGTTCATACAATTAAGAGAGGGCAGATGTCTGCATGCAAAACGATTTGTCCTTCAATCAAAATCGTTATTTAAAGACGTGCCTGGCTGATAAATAGTATAGGCGCGTTCACCCGGACATACCATCAGCCGGTTCCCCAGTTGGAGGACAAAAATCAGTGAGATCTATGAGGCAGCGCTCCCAAACCCGGTACTGTGTGGCGATTTGACCAGCGGTGGTTCGGCTAACCCTGAGCAAAGACAATCGGCCAGCGGCTGGAAATATACGGTGTCCCGCTGGATAGTATACCGACCCGATGGCACCACGTTTGAGGGAACCGGAATTGAACCGGATGTACGGATTGACATCAGCGCCGCTGATGCAGCGGCACAAAGAGATACCCTACTGGATGCGGCTGTTTCCGATATCAGGAGCCGCATCACGCCGTGAAGAATCCTGCTTTTCTTAACCGGAGTTCTCAGTTCAATCGATGTCTTGAATTGCTATTTGTCTCGTGATTCAGTTACAACCCAGTCGATATACGCGGCCAGCCCTTCTGCGACCGGGAGTGCGATGATCTCCGGCAGGTCGTATTTGTGCTGTTCGCGAATGGCCTCGATAACAGCATCAACCCGACTGGCTGCCGTTTTAATCAACAACAGAATTTCGGGCTCCTTCTGCACGGCTCCATCCCAGCGAAAGTGACTGGTGACGTTGAGTTCCTGAACGCAGGCCGCGAACTTGCGAGCAATCAGCATCTCGCTCATTTGGGTGGCGTCTTCCTGGCTGCCGACGGTGGTCAGGATCACGGACATTTGATGTGGCATTACAGTACTCCAGTAACCTCGGTCAGAGTCGTTAAAATTGCAGTGTCAGAATCTGATGAATCATACATATTATTGGATTCAATTAGTGTCCTGCTCGAACCGTTCGATATCCGCCAGCAAACGCCTGGCCTTGTCGATGCTGGCACCCCTGGCCAGCCGCTCGACGTATGCCCTGACACCGGGGCGGGAAGAACGGCGTGCCCAGTGGTAGCCGAACCAAGAACCGTCATATGTTTTTGCCTGATACGGTGTCGCCGCAACCAGGAGATCGAGACATTGAGTGCTACGCGGTACATCCACGTAGAGAAGGTTTGTGAATCATCGAACTTTGCAAAAGAGCGCCACAGTTGGGTGACGATTTCCTGCGACAATTCGTCGCGATCGTCCGGATGCCAGCAATAAGTGCCGGCAACCTTGCCGACGATTCCCTGGAGTCGTTCCAGCAGCTCACTGAAACGATTCTGGTTTTCGACCAATGTTGCGATAGCGATGCTCACGATGTGGCGAATGTCCTATTCTGCCGGTGTTTAATCAGTTATTCGCATGAGCGGTTAAAAAATCACACTTTGGGCAGAAAAACATGGTTTTAATGCTGGATCCGAGCGGTGGCTGTCGGTTGTGCACCGTAATGTGAGGTGATACAAGTAAATTCAGATCCCGGTAGAATTGCCGGACTACAAAGTTGCCGGGCGCTGCCCGAAAAGCGCGAATGCTGCGTTGGTCTGACAACATTGAACGATAGCCTTGGTTTATCTGAGGATCACGTGGGGATCAGCGTCAGCAGGTTGAGTATACTGCCTGTGTTCCATAGTCGTAATTAAAAGGAGAGCGGGAATGGCATCACCACATATCAATGCAAGCGCAGGTGCATTTGCCAAAACCGTCCTGCTACCCGGTGATCCGCTCCGTGCGACGTACCTGGCAGAGACATTTCTGGATAATGTCGAGCGGGTTACCGATGTGCGGAATATTTTCGGTTATACCGGTGACTACGAGGGCACCAGGGTTTCTGTCATGGCCAG
>JABDLQ010000390.1 GCA_013002925.1 Gammaproteobacteria bacterium
TTTGCCACGCCGTTTTGCACGCATTGGTAGAACCCGGCATACAGACGATCAGCGTACGATTGGCCAGCCCGGCAAGCGCCCGTGACTGCACTGTTGAATTGCCAATCTCGGTATATGAAACCTGCCGGAACAACTCGCCGAACCCCTCGACGTGCTTGTCAAGCAACGGGCTGATGGCCTCGGGCGTCGAATCGCGCCCACTGAAACCCGTGCCGCCGGTGATCAATACAACATGAATAGCTGGGGAGGCAATCCATTCCGACACAACCGCGCGGATATCATACACATCGTCTTTAATCAGCAATCGATGGGCCAGCTCATGACCCGCCTCCTGCAACGCGCCCACCAGATAATCGCCCGACGTATCGTTCTCCAATGTCCGGGTATCAGACACCGTGAGTACTGCTATTGTCAATCGTTTGCTGGTCATAAATCATCCTCCTGCGATGCCTGCGTTAGGTGTGTCCGGCAGTTGTCCGTGCCGGGGTTAGCGCCGATCAATCAGACACTATCGCTGCCTCAAGCGGGCGTGTCATACCTGTTTTCGCACAGCAACGCAGGCGACGGCGAGGGTGCAGGTCACGCGGTGCTGCCGCAAGCCCGCGATCGGGGGTTATCATCTTTCTTGCACACGCTGCAGTGCAGCCTCCGTATTAATATTGTGAAAAGCAACATCCCTGAACTTTAGCGGCCGGCAATTTTCCTGCATAAAACGGGTCAGGCGTAATGCGCCATCACGCAGTGATTGTTGCAGCGTATTTTTGAGCGCACACGATATCACCGCACAAGTCGGCACTTCGGCATGATCAGTCACCGCATAAACACCAGGAGTTCCAGCCGCCTCATTGCATAACGTCGCATATACAGTGTCCGGCAGGTCCAGTTGATCACAGGCGGCAATGGCCAGATAGTCACCGTTGCACCGGGTCAATGCCGCATGGATTCCGGCAAGTGGCCCGCGATCTGCAAATTCACCATCATCAACCACCGTAAATCCGCGCTGTTCAAACACCGACCGATCGCGCGATGAACTGATGATGATATCGTGGGTGACAGTAGCGAGGTTGCGCACGGCATGCTCGAACAGATAGTGACCGTCAACCTGCAGAAGCGCCTTGTTCTTGCCGTTCATCCGGCGCCCGCGACCGCCAGCCAGTACGACGCCACTGATTGCAATTTTCTGTTCAGACATGACAACCAACCTGTGCCAGCCAGCGGCAGGCTAGCCGCCCGTGTGGTGCATATATCGCAGCACTTTAACTTCCGGTTCGTGAGAAAACTCGTGACGCTCGGGTTTATGGTGGATCCCGGCATAAACGGCCTGTTGAATGGCCGTAACGCTACCTGGATGTTCACGCGTGACCGCACGCAGGTCGATCGCATGTTCATGACCCAGGCAAAGCAACAGTTTTCCTTCAGCGGTCAGACGCACGCGATTGCACTGTGCGCAAAAATTTTCGCTGTGCGGGCTGATGAAACCTATGCGACTCGCATGACCTGGTATTTGCCAGTAGCGGGACGGGCCGCCTGTGGATGCTGTGGTCGCAAGCAGTTCATAGTGCGCCGCGATTTTCTCACGTATTTCGCGACTCGACATGAAAGCCGTCTTGCGATCATGATCATGTACAACACCCAGCGGCATCTCCTCGATAAAGCTGATGTCCATATTCCGCTCGAGAACATAGGCCAGCAACGGCAGAATCTGGTGGTCGTTAAATCCTTTCATCATGACTGCGTTGATTTTTATGCGGCGAAACCCCGCTGCCAGTGCACTGTCAATTCCGGCCAGCACTTTTTCAAGCACGCCAACCCGGGTCAGATCCCTGAAATTGGCCGCATCCAGCGTGTCGAGACTCACGTTCAGGCGCTGCAGACCCGCCGCCTTGAGCGGCTGTGCTACACGTGTCAGCTGCGAGCCATTAGTGGTCATCGCAAAATCCTTCAGGCCATCGAGCGCTCCAAGTTGCTCAACAAGCCACAACACATCGCGCCGTACCAGTGGTTCACCACCGGTCAGGCGGATTTTGTTAACTCCCATCCCGACAAAAGCACGTCCCACCAGCGCCAGTTCCTCCAGACTCAATACTTTGGCACGTGGCAAAAACTGCGGAGTCTCGTCCATGCAATAGCGACACCTGAAATCGCAACGATCCGTGACGGACATGCGCAGATAGGTGATGGAACGCCCAAAAGAATCCCGTAACTCATTGTGATTTGGGGGTGAAGTTTCTGCCATCGGTCGAGTACTCATGTTCACCGGGGGGTAAACAGGGCTGCTGTTAAGCCAAAATATTATCACAATTGAATAATTCACAGGCTGTTGACGACAATACGGCGGTGGTGCGAGGGACCGGACCAGATGCTCAGAGCGCTGCGATACGGTGGCAACAGTTGCCGGCCGGCGCCGCAGTTCATGGCAATTGGCACCGACCAAACGCTGTTCCCGACGTGGTCACACCATAGGTTTGCGCGCCCGGGCGCGCTACACTGGGGATGCGGCATGCCGGGGGTATACGGCCTGCCAGAAGTTTATTACCTGCCGGCGTACGTGATCACCGGCAACTTACAGGAGCGTGGCACTGCCAACGGAGGAACTGTGGCAATTTCACACATCGATGAGCATAACAAGCCCACCATGGTGGATGTTTCGGGTAAAGACAACACCCGGCGCAGCGCCAGGGCCGAAACGTACGTGAGCTTTCCACCGGAGGTCTATGCGCAGCTTCAGGCGGCCGGGATGCAGGGCAAAAAAGGACCCATCATCGATACCGCAATCATTGCCGGTGTCATGGCTGCCAAGCGCACCCATGATTTGATTCCGTTTTGCCATCCGTTGCCGATCGAATGCTGCAACATCAATATCGACGAAGTACCGGAGCGCACGGCGCTACGAATCACTGCACACGTCAGGGTGACTCATAAAACTGGTGTCGAGATGGAAGCATTGACTGCCGCTACCATGGCGGCACTGACTATCTACGACATGTGCAAGGCACTGACCCATGACATTGTCATCGGTGACACCCGTTTACTGTCAAAGCGCGGCGGCAAATCAGCGGTCGGACAGCCATGACAACCGTTACAGTCGAATACTATGCCAGCCTGCGCGATGCCGCCGGCCGCGATCAGGAGACCCTGTCGACTTACGCTATATGCGCGCGTGATGTGTTTCAGGAAATCGCAGCGCGCTACAACTTTTCTCTTTGCGAAGCTGATCTTAAAGTTGCTGTGAACGATCGCTTTGCTGACTGGGATGAGCC
>JABDLQ010000392.1 GCA_013002925.1 Gammaproteobacteria bacterium
TTGTCAGATCAACCGTTAAAAACGCAGTTGGAGCAGCGGGGCTACCGACGAGTAGTCGCTGCCTGTCAGGAGGAGTTACTGAGCGCTTGCGCCAGAAAAAACATTACGCTGGCGAAGCTGACTGCCGTCAAACCGTCCCTGTTGCCAAAAGTACTGGCGCTCCCGGATTTTCTGTTCAAAATGGTGGCGCAGCGCATGCTGGCAATCGATCCGAAAGCACGCTCCTCGATGTGGGAGGATCTGCAGCAGGGCCGCAAAACAGAGGTCGAGTATTTGAATGGTGCGGTGGTTGCGCTGGCTGCCGAGGCAGCAATGTCGGCACCGGCCAATGCGATGGTGGTTGACTTGATCCATCAGGTCGAGACCGGGCAAATTTCCGCTGGCATATCGGCTAAAGAATTGTACAAAAAGCTGGCTGCCTAAACGAACATCACAGCACATCAACAGACCGCGCTTTATGCAAGATCGGTGAAAATGGCAGGAAGAAAAGGCCGTTGACCCATGGCAAGTCCACGTTCTGATCAGCGCGGGTCACTTTTTATTAGCACCGAAAACGTTTATTCGTATTGCTGTAAACCGCAATCACCAAAAGAGCGCTTGCCGTCGCACCTGGCATGAGCGGAGAACCACCATGAGGCATGGATCATCAACCACATTACCTGAAGATGCTCACACGGCGGGCGAAACGAGTCTGCGTGCACAAATGGGTAATCTGAAGTATTTACTGCCGCATCTGTGGCCGGCAGGCAGACCGCGGGATCGCATCAGGGTGGTGCTGGCTTTTCTGGTGACGTTTATCGGGCAACTGACGATTGCCGCCCCGTTCTTGCTCGGCAATGCCATTGACCGGCTGACTGCAAAAGATCCAGGACTCGCGTTGCCGGCCAGTGTGGCCGGATTTATCATCGGTTACGGGTTTATTCGCCTGGTCGGTGCCGCGATTCCGCAGGCCCGGGAGTTTCTGTTTTCAAAAGTCGGGCAACGGGCGCAGCGTAATGTTGCGCTTGAGACGTTCCGTCATATCCACAAACTGTCGCTGCGGTTTCACCTGGAGCGGCGTACCGGCGGATTGTCACGCATTATCGAACGCGGGATACGCTCGATCGATTTTCTGTTTCGATTCTTGCTGTTTAACATCGGCCCGACGTTGGTACAGTTGGTAATTGTCAGTGTGATTTTTGGCTTGGCGTATTCCGGGATTTATGCACTGGTTGCAACGCTGACGGTGGTGGTTTATTTCTGGTTTACCGCGGCATCAACCGAGTGGCGCTTAAAGTTTCGCCGCGAAATGAACGCCATGGACACGGAGGCGAGCACCAGGGCGGTTGACAGTTTGCTGAACTACGAAACGGTCAAGTATTTTAACAACGAAGAGTTCGAGGCGGCGCGTTACAATTCCACGATGAAGGCCTACCAGGATGCCGCAGTGCGCTCTAACGTGTCGCTGGCCGTGGTCAATATCGGGCAGTCGCTGATCTTCAATACCGGTTTGGTCGTGATGCTGTTGCTGGCGGTGCAGGCAGTGGTTCGCGAGGAGATTGGCGTGGGTGCCATCACGGCGATCAGCCTGGTGATGATGCAGTTGTATCAACCGCTGAATATCCTGGGGTTTGCGTACCGCGAAATCAA
Source organism: Gammaproteobacteria bacterium (assembly GCA_013002925.1). Taxonomy (GTDB): domain Bacteria; phylum Pseudomonadota; class Gammaproteobacteria; order Steroidobacterales; family SZUA-146; genus SZUA-146. Next base: position 1,630 of record JABDLQ010000392.1, read on the forward strand.
ACAGGCTCTGATCGACATGGAAAAAATGTTCTCCCTGATGCGGGTTCCTGCAGAGGTTATCGACAAGCCGGGTGCAAAACCGATCATGATCGACAACGGCAGCATTGAGTTTCGCGACGTGGATTTTTTCTATGATCCCGACCGGCAGATACTGAAGAACATCAGTTTTATTTTGCCCGCCGGACAATCGCTGGCCATTGTGGGACCCTCAGGCGCCGGCAAATCCACCATCAGCCGACTCCTGTATCGCTTTTACGATGTGCAAAGCGGTGCGGTATTGATTGATCACCAGGACATTCGCGACGTTACCCAGGACAGTTTGCGCCACGCCATCGGCATGGTCCCGCAGGACACGGTGCTGTTCAACGACACGATTGGCTACAATATTGCCTACGCACAACCCGATGCCAGTCAGGCGGCGATTGAACAGGCCGCAAAAATGGCGAATATTCATGGCTTTATTCAAAGCCTGCCGCTGGGCTATAACACGGTCGTGGGTGAGCGCGGTCTGAAGCTGTCGGGCGGTGAAAAGCAGCGCGTCGCTATCGCGCGCACTATCCTCAAGGATCCTGCCATCCTGATTCTGGATGAAGCGACGTCTGCACTGGACAGCACCACGGAACGCAGCATTCAGGAGGCACTGCGCACGGTCTCGGCAGATCGCACCACGCTGGTGATCGCGCACCGGCTGTCGACGATTGTTGATGTCAACCAGATACTCGTGTTGCGTGACGGAAGCATCGAAGAGCAGGGTACGCATTTCGAATTGTTGCAAAAAAAGGGTCTTTACGCGCGCCTCTGGGAGCAGCAGCAGGAATCGGAGACCAAGTCTCTGCCGACAGCGGAATCAACTGCGCACTGAACGGACGATGCGCCCCGACCTGACGTTGAGGACTGACACCGGCGCCAACGTTGAGGACAGGTGCTTGCTACAAACCAGATTCATGCATTATGGGTATGAATAAAATTCAACATTGAACGGGTTAAAACCTTTCGCGTTGAAGCGAAGGATAAGCAAATGCGCCAAAATGCAGTATATTGACCCAACCCATTATTAGCTGGAAGGAAACACAGATGGCAAAGCTGAAATACGTCAGCGCGTTGCTCGCCACGGTTTTGATTGTCGCTTGTGCATCATCGGACGCACCAAAACGCAAAGACGGGCTAGTATCGCAGCTACCTGAGGCTCCGACCGCATCATGGGAGCGAGGATCCATGGTGACGGCAGCGAATCCGCATGCCGTTGACGCGGCGATACAGATGCTTGAACGAGGTGGACATGCCGTTGATGCCGCAATTGCGGCGCACGCGGTCCTTGGACTCGTCGAACCGCAAAGTTCAGGCCTGGGCGGCGGCGCATTCATGCTGGTATACGAGCGAGTTGGCGGGAAACTGAGTTTTCTCGATGGCCGTGAATCGGCGCCAGCTGGTGCTACGGTCGATATGTTTATGCGCGACGGTGAAGTCATGTCGTTTCGCGAGGCCTGGCAAAGCGGTCTTGCCGTGGGTGTCCCCGGTACAGTTGCGCTGTACAAAACGGCCCACGACAAACACGGCAAACTGTCATTTGCGGAGCTGTTCGAACCTGCCATACAACTCGCGGAACAGGGTTTTGCGGTGTCTCCACGCATGGCCAAATCCCTGGAATTCGTGGCGCCGTATGGCCGCCTCGATGAAAACCCGGCCACCGCGGCGTATTTCTACCCGGGTGGCAAGGCACTTGCGATTGGGCACCTGCTGAAGAATCCGGCTTATGCAAAAACGCTGCGCCGTATTACCACCGAGGGTATCGAAGCGTTTTACCAGGGTGAGATCGCGGCAGCGATGGCACGTGCTGCGCAGGAAGCGCCCAATCCTGGCACGTTGACGGTTACCGATATAGCCGGTTACGAAGTCATTGAACGACCGGTTATCTGCGGCAAGTTTCGCGTGCTGAAGATCTGCACAACCTCGCCACCGTCGTCGGGGGTCGCACAAATCATGATCGCCGGCATCTACGATCATCTGGCTCCTGCGACAGGCGACGCGGCGGGCAAGG
>JABDLQ010000400.1 GCA_013002925.1 Gammaproteobacteria bacterium
GGCCATGATTTTGGCCCGTATGCAGAGTGGATGGAGCAGCATAGGATCAGCCGCCGCCATGTGCTGCAACTCAAGAATGAATTTACAGCGCAGGCCTACATTACTACCGACCTGGAGGACAATCAGATCACTGCCTTTCACCCGGGCGCGATGAATTTTTCGAGCCAGAATCAGATCCCTACCGATGGCAGTATCACGCTTGGCATTGTGGCACCGGACAGTCGCGATGCGATGATCGCTCATGCCCGGGCTTTTCATGATGGGGGAATCCCGTTCATGTTTGATCCTGGCCAGGGGCTGCCGCTGTTTGATGGTGATGATCTGATGAACTTTGTTTCGGCGGCATCGTGGATCGCCGTTAACGATTACGAGGCACAACTGGTGCAGGAGCGCACGGGGTTGTCGCCAGAAGAGTTGGCCGGGCATGTTGAAGCGCTGGTTGTTACCCGTGGAGGAGAGGGGTCGCTGATTTATACCAATGGTGAGTGTCTGCAAATTCCCTGTGCCAGGGCAGCGACTGTCGCTGATCCCACCGGCTGTGGCGACGCCTATCGTGCGGGTCTTTTGTTCGGCATCATGAAACAGCTGCCCTGGCCTGTAACCGGTCGCATTGCGTCTTTGCTGGGTGCGATTAAAGTCGAGGAACATGGCACCCAGAATCACCGCTTTGACTGGGCGCAGTTCACCTCGCGTTATCAGCAAAGTTTTGGCGAGGAGTTGGCTATTTGACGGCACTCACGCGAACGGCGATGCACAGATTGGCGTCAGTTCCGGTCATGCTGTGCGCGGTGCTGCTACCGGTGCCCGTGGTGGCACAAACTGACAGCACGGCGTGGAGTCGTACGATCGAAGAGATTTCTTCCGGGATCGTGTCGATTCGTGTTGATGTGACGCGCGCATTCGATACGGACTGGGGTCAGTCGACCCAGGCCACGGGATTTGTCGTCGACGCAGAACGCGGGCTGGTGCTCACGAACCGGCATGTCGTGACGTCAGGGCCTGTGGTCGCGCAGGCAGTGTTTTTGAATCAGGAAGAAGTGGAATTGCGACCGGTGTATCGGGACACGGTGCACGACTTCGGGTTTTTTCGTTATGACCCTGCCAGGCTGCGTTATATCGAACCGCATGAACTGCAGCTCAACAACCGCAGTGCGCGTGTCGGTCTCGAGTTGCGGGTGATTGGCAATGATGCCGGCGAGCAGTTGTCGATACTGGCGGGCACCCTGGCGCGGCTGGATCGGCAGGCACCGGACTACGGGCGCGGCAAATATAACGATTTCAATACGTTTTATTTTCAGGCGGCGTCGGGAACTTCCGGGGGCTCATCAGGATCACCCGTGATCAATGTCGACGGGCAGGTAGTGGCGCTTAACGCCGGGGCCAATACCGGTGCGGCCAGCAGCTTTTTTCTGCCGCTGGATCGCATCGAGCGCACGCTCAGGCTGTTGCAGGCAGATCAGCCGGTGCCACGCGGAACCTTGCAAACCGTTTTTGTACACCGCCCTTTCGATGAATTGCGCCGCCTTGGGCTAAGTGATGCCAGTGAGCAACTCGCGCGGAAACTCGATGGCGGCAAGAACGGCATGCTGGTCGTCGACCAGGTGGTCCCGGGCGCTCCGGCCGCCAGCTTTTTGCAGTCCGGAGACGTGTTGCTGAAAGTCAATGAGGTTCGTCTGGCGTCGTTTATTCCGCTGGAAACCATCCTGGATGACAATGTCGACGGAGAGGTTGAGCTCACGCTGGAGCGAGGTGGCCGTATCCTGAAGTTCCGCATTCCGGTCGAAGATCTGCATGCGATCACTCCCGCCGAGTACATTCAGGTCGGTAATGCGATTATGCACCGGCTCTCCTATCAGCAGGCACGCCATTTCAACATGCCACCTGAGGGGATATATCTTGCCGACCCGGGGTACATATTCTCAACGGCTGCGATTCCGCGGACGGCAGTAATAACTGAAATCAATGGCACACCGACGCCCGATCTGGACAGCCTGGATCGAGTGCTGTCAAAGCTGGCCGATGGTGATCGTGCCCAGGTGCGCTATTACACTTATGATGATTCGACCACCAGTGTGCTCAGAGTCATCCGCATGGATCGCAAGTGGTTTCCGGCCATGCGCTGCAAGCGCGATGACCGCCTGGGCTACTGGCCATGCACCGCGCTTGATCCCGGACCGGAGCGTCGTCAACCGCCATTGCCGGCGACGGCCACGTTTGCAAAAACCGGCGACAAACGCGCCGATCGACTGGCGCCCAGCCTGGTGCGAGTCAACTTTGATATGCCTTACACGGCCTCCGGCGTGTCGGAACGTCACTATCACGGCACCGGCGTTATCGTCGATGCCGATGAAGGGCTGGTGGTCGTCGATCGCAATACCGTTCCGGTTGCTCTTGGCGACGTAAAAATTACTGTGGCAGGTTCCATTGAGGTGCCGGCGAGCGTGCGCTACATCCACCCATTGCATAACCTCACGGTGATTGCCTATGAGCCGGAATTGCTTGGCGATACGCCGGTGCAATCTGCAAACTTCAATACCCGTGCCGTCAAACCCGGCGATGACCTGTGGGTCGTGGGGCTGAAAGTGGACGATAGTCTGACCACGTTGGCCACCGAGGTGGTCTCGCTCGATGCTGTCACGTTTCCGCTGTCACGTACTTTCCGTTTTCGTGACACCAACCTTGAAACGATTTCTGTGGTCAACTCACCGAATAACGTGGACGGCGTGCTGGCAGACAAAAGCGGGCGCGTAGTATCGATGTGGTCAAGTTTTGCCTACCAGGATGGGCAGACGGTTGCGCAGACCAACATGGGGGTGCCGGCCGAATTGGTGCTCGATATGATCCGGCATGTGAAAACCAATACGCCGATACGCTCTTTGGAAGTCGAATTTGTAAAAATCCCCCTGTCGGCGGCACGCCGACTGGGTTTGCCGGATGAGCGCATCAAAACAATTGAACAGCACAGTCCGCGTCAGCGCCAGGTGTTAAAAGTGCAGCGCACTGTCGCGGGCTCTGCCGCTGCAGAGCTGTTACGACCAGGCGATCTGCTGTTGTCAATTGACGGCGCAACGGCAAACCGGTTCCGCGAAGTGGAAATTGCCGCGCAAAAAGAGTCTGTCGAGCTGGAAATCTGGCGGCGCGATGCCGTGCAGACGTTTTCAGTGGCAACCGCGGCACCGAGTGGCCTGGGAATACAGCGTGCCCTGTTGTGGGCGGGTGCGTTGATTCAGGAGCCTCATCGGGCGCTGGCGGCGCAGCGCGGCATCCAGTCCGATGGAGTCTATGTCGCCTATTTTGCTTATGGCTCTCCGGCAACTCGTTACGGGTTGTGGGGAGGGCGGCGCATCACGGCTGTTGATGGCGTGACCATTGACGATCTGGACGGTTTTATTCGCGCTATCGCCAACAAGCGTGATCGCGACTCCGTGCGCCTGAAAACAGTTACGTGGAATAACCTGGTGGAAGTCATTACGTTGCAACTCGACAACAAGTACTGGCCGGCGTATGAAATTGTCATGCAGGATGGCAATTGGGAACGGCGTGCGTTGCAGTCAACCGGGCAGCTACAGGCCGCCGACTGAGCGTGTTAACCCAGTTTTTTTAGTGCCCCGGGCAGCGCTGACAAGCGGGTCACGGGAGGGTTACAGTGCAAGCCCTCGCACAGATACGCCACGCCATCACCTTCAGCGGTTTTGCTGCTCAGCATGTCCGGCAGGCCGCCCTGATCTGCAGCTATCGCAAAGCTCATACGACCGGGGGAATAGGTTGCAGCCGCAGCGGTCAGCCAGTGTGCCAGCTGTGCCTCCGGAGCACGAATAATGACGCTTTGCACCGGTAGCAGGTAATCCTCCAGGGCATCCAGCAAAGCGCAGTGGCCGCGCGGGTATTGACAGATTGCCGGCCAGGCGAGTTGCAACGTGCGTTCGGCGGCCCGCAAATAGCGGCTGTCGCCCGTCAGATGACCCAGGCGATTGAGCGCCCGTACTGCCACGCCGTTGCCGGCCGGACTCGCATCATCAGACAGGGGCTTCATGCGATGCATCAGTGCTTCATGGTTGACGGAGGTAAAGAAGAAGCCACCGTGATCGGGGTCTTCAAATTCCGTGAGCAGGGTGTCAGCCAGCCGGCATGCCAGGTGAAGGTCATCCGTGGACCAGCGCGCCTGCAACAACTCGAGAATGGCATCGAGCAGATAAGCATAGTCGTTGAGATAGGCGTTGAGGCTTGCGCGTCCGTCAGCATAACTGGTGAGCAATCCCTGTTCCTGCAACAGTTTTTCCCGGATAAATTCCAGCGTGGCGGCGGCCGTGTCAATCAGATCCGGGCGTTCCAGGTGGTTACCAGCGATCGCCAGTGCGCGTATCGCCAGAGCATTCGAAGACGTGAGGCGCTTGGTGTCGCAAAATGGCCGCACGCGCTGGGTGCGCACAGAAAATAACTTGATTTGCGCCGCGTCCAGCAACTGGCGGACTGCCGTCACACTGTGATCTGTGGCAGCGGCAACTTCATCGACCGTGGCTGCGACGTACAGATGCCACTGCCCTTCAAAATTTGGCGGTTGATCCAGCCCGAACCGCCGTCGGATGACGGCGTATTCTGTGTCGTTCAGAGCTTCTTTGATGTCTGTTTTGTCCCAGACATAGAAGCGGCCTTCGTGTCCTTCGGAGTCGGCATCCAGAGCCGTGTAAAAACCGCCACCGGCATCAAGCATTTCACGCAGCATCCAGTCCGCAGTCTGATTCGCAACGCGGCCAAACAGCGCCTCACCGCTGATGCGCCATGTCTGTGCATACAGCGGCAGCAACTGGGCATTGTCGTAGAGCATTTTCTCAAAATGCGGAATGCGCCAGTTGCCATCGACGGTATAGCGATAAAACCCGCCGCCGAGCTGGTCGTACAAACCGCCACGGGCCATTTCGGTCAGGGTTTTGGTGGCGACGTACAGAGATTGTAAATCCGGTTCGGGTGCAAAGGCGCTGCGGCGCCAGGTACGCAAGATGCGCTCGATGCCGGGTGTTTGTGGAAACTTCGGGGCACCACCAAAACCGCCGTGTTGCTGGTCGAACGCATTGATCAACTCCTCCCGAGCGGATTTCAGCGGGGAGTCATCAAGGCGCGTGTCGCCTTGAAATTGCGGCGCAGAGTCACGAAATACCTGCAAAATAGTGCGGTTCTGCTCTTCAATCTGTGCTTTGTTGTGCGCGTAGAATTCTGCCACGCGGCTCAGCAGGTCCCTGAATGCCGGCAGACCGTGCAGTGCGCGTGGCGGAAAGTAGGTGCCGCCAAAAAACGGGATATGTGTATCCGGGGTCAGAAACATGGTCAGAGGCCAGCCACCGCCACGCTGTGTGAGCATCTGGTGCGCCAGCTGATAAATCTGATCGAGATCCGGGCGTTCCTCGCGGTCTACCTTGACGTTGATAAAATGCGCATTCATTACGTGCGCGGTGTCCTCATCCTCGAAAGACTCATGTGCCATCACGTGGCACCAGTGGCATGCCGAATACCCGATCGATAACAGGATCGGTGTATCCGTCTCTCTGGCAGCCGTCAGTGCAATACGGTCCCATGGCTGCCAGTGCACGGGGTTGTCGGCATGCTGCAACAGGTAGGGGCTGGTTTCGTCAGACAAGCGGTTTTTGGTCATGCGGAAGATCCTGTGGATTCTGCTGCACTATACCAGACCGGCACTCACGCTCGTGCTTGCCGACCGGGTGAACAACGAGGCTGTAGCCCTGGGCCCCAGGCATCCCTCGATCGCAGCCAAATGCGAGCCACAGTGATACACTTCGAAGCCATGAATTATCCTGAAATCAGTCCGATCATCTTCAGTATCGGCAATTTTTCCGTGCGATGGTACAGCCTGATGTATGTGCTCGGATTTGCCTCAGCCTGGTATTTGCTGCGGCGCCGTGCCGGCCGCACCGATGGCGCGCGCTTATTCGTCAACTGGCACAAGGACGACGTTGAAGACCTGATATTTTTTGCTGCGCTCGGGGTGATCATCGGTGGCCGCGTCGGCTATGTTTTCTTCTATGGTTTTGAGCAGTTTATCGCGTCGCCTCTATATTTGTTCATGATTCATAAAGGTGGCATGTCATTTCACGGCGGGCTCATCGGTGTCATCGCCGCAATGGCCTATTTTGCAAAAACCCGGGGCCGACACTGGATGGATGTCACAGACTTCATCGTACCCGCTACACCGCTGGGCCTGTTCTTCGGTCGTATTGGTAACTTTATCAACGGTGAACTGTGGGGAAAGCCGACCGACGTGCCCTGGGGCATCATTTACAATGGCCAGAAGCTGCATCCGTCCCAGCTGTATGAAGCGCTGCTCGAGGGACTGGTGTTGTTTGTCATGTTGTGGATATATTCAGCGCGTACGCGACCCCGCATGGCGGTGTCCGGGCTGTTTTTACTGGGTTACGGGACCTTTCGCTTTATTATCGAGTTTGTCCGGGTGCCTGATGCCGACAAAGGCTACCTGTTTCTTGGTTGGGTAACGATGGGGCAAATCCTGTCAGCGCCAATGATCCTTGCCGGAGCCCTGATGCTCATCGTGGCCTATCGTAGCAGGGTCATCGGTGGCGAAGTGGCGGGGCAGGCATGAAGAACTACCTGCAACTGCTGGACTTGATCCTCAGCCAGGGGGCAATCAAGGATGACCGTACCGGCACTGGTACGCGCAGCGTGTTTGGCCACCAGATGCGCTTTGATCTGAATGCCGGTTTTCCGCTCGTGACCACCAAGAAACTGCATCTGCGTTCGATCATTCATGAATTATTGTGGTTTTTAAAAGGCGATACCAATATCCAGTATCTCAATGAACACGGGGTGTCAATCTGGGATGACTGGGCGGATGATAATGGCGATCTGGGTCCGGTGTACGGTGCGCAGTGGCGGTCGTGGCCAGGTCCTGGCGGAGAAACGACAGACCAGATAGCGGAAGCGGTCGAGATGCTCAAAACATCACCGGATTCGCGCCGTATTATTGTCAGCGCCTGGAACGTAGCCGAGCTGCCGCGCATGGCATTATCGCCCTGTCATGCCCTGTTCCAGTTTTATGTCGCTGATGGCAAACTCTCCTGTCAGTTGTACCAGCGCAGTGCCGACGTATTTTTAGGTGTGCCGTTCAACATTGCATCCTACGCGCTGCTCACGCATATGATGGCACAGCAGTGCGACCTGCAGGTTGGAGATTTTATCTGGACCGGTGGTGACTGCCATTTGTATTCCAATCATATTGAACAGGCGCGCGAACAACTGCAACGCACACCGTTCCCGTTGCCAATCCTGAAGATCGCGCGCCGCCCGGACAGTATTTTTGACTATAAGCCTACTGATTTTGACATCCAGAATTATCAGAGCCATGCACATATCAAAGCCCCGGTGGCCGTATGAGTCGCATTGCGGTGATCGCAGCGGTCGCCAAAAACGGCGTCATCGGGAACGCGGGCAAATTACCCTGGCGTCTGCGCGCTGACCTGCAGTGGTTCAAACGGTGCACAGTGGGTCACACCGTGGTGATGGGTCGCAAGACTTTTGATTCGATCGGACGGGCGTTACCCGAACGGCAAAATATTGTGTTGTCGCGCCAGCAGGATCTGGAATGCGCCGGTTGCGTGGTGGTTCACGATCTGGATGCTGCTCTTGATGTGGCAACAGCCGACAGGGTGTTTGTGATCGGCGGCGCGGAACTCTACCGACTGGCGTTACCTCGAGCTGAGCAATTGTTTTTGACCGTAGTCGAGGCCAGTATCACCGGGGACACCTGGTTTCCTTTTGTTGATCTCGATGACTGGCTGGTACTGCAACGCCAATTCCAGGACGCCGACGCAGACAATCAGTATGCCTGCGAAATGCGTGAATATCAGAAACGCTGACGCTCGCCCGGTCACACCAGGCCGACTTGTTCTCAGGCATTGAGAGTCAGCGCCTCCAGGGTTGCTGCACGGGCAACCGGTTCAAGCACATAATCAAGCATGGCGTCGTCGTCAAACAGATAGCGGCCGTCAAACAACTCGCCATCGAGCAGTCTTGGCAACCAGATGCGATCGTCCTCCCACATCTGGTCGTAGGGGATCGCGTCGACCGGCGTCCATAGCGGTATCGCTTCATCCGTTTCAATTGCCGTACCGGTAAAAGCGCGACTTGAATAGACAAACACCTGCAGGGCATAGCCGCTGACAAACTGAAAGCGATGACGCCCGCACAGCCGCGGCTGGTGTGCAATGACACCCAGTTCTTCCCGGGTTTCACGGATGGCACATTGCACGGGTGTTTCGCCAGGTTCGAGGCGCCCACCCGGGCCGTTGACTTTGCCAGCTCCCAGGCCGCGTTTTTTACGGATCAGCAGAATTTCATCGCCGTTGAGAACAAACAGCAGCGTCGCGGATTCATCCGGAATCCAGGTGCGCCATTGTATGGTACTAAACTCCATCGACAGCGCGTCCTTGGGTTCCCGTTACCGTCACGCCGATTCCGGCACGTTGCCAAGCCGGGTGTCGATAAGTGTTTTGGCGCTCGCGTAGTCCACGTGATCCAGCGTGTCGTTGTCACCAATCAGCTCTTCGAGTAACTGCTCCTGAATCACACCGCGACTTTGGGCCGTCGCGTAAGGAATATGGTGAAACATGACCATGGAATAGCGCGGAATAAAAGCTTTCGGAAAGCGCTTTTCAAGTTCCCACGACAAGGCTTTTTTCAAATGAAAGCGCGGATCGCGCACGCTTTCGCGCATCACGATGTAGTTTTCCAGCGCCAGATCGGCAATCGCATTGGCGTTGTCCAGTCGCTGCGCCTGGAACAGTGCGAAAACGCTGCGCCAGTCGACGGCGTGTGTCGATTCGCCAGCGAGCAGCCGGTCAAACACCAGGCAATCTTCAAAAGCACAATTCATCCCTTGCCCGTGAAACGGCACGATGGCATGCGCGGCATCACCAAGCAGCAACACCTTGTCGCGGCGATACCAGGGCTTGCACCGCACGGTGACCATGCGACCGGTCGGATTGGCAAAAAATTCCGTGGCCAGATCGGGCATCAATTCGAGAGCATCGTGAAACGTGCGTGTAAAAAAGTCCGTCACAGCGTCGTGACTGTCGAGGCTGGCGAAACTGGTTTCGCCCTCACGCGGCATGAACAAGGTCACTGTAAAACTGCCATCCAGGTTGGGTAATGCAATTAACATGAACCCGCCACGAGGCCAGATGTGCAACGCATGCTTTTCGATACGGTGGTCGCCGTTTGCATCTGCCGGAATGGTGAGTTCCTTGTAACCGTGCTCAAGAAACTCCTCGGCCGAAGTAGCGCCCGGTGAGAACGCGAGCGTGCGGCGGGTCAGCGACCCGGAGCCATCGGTCGCGATCAGCGGGTGACATTCACGCTGGTACTGGTCGCCACTGACGTTGTCGCGCACGGTAATTGTCGCACTGTCAACATCAACATGACAGAGTGTCTGATTGAACGAGATTCTGACGCCATGGGCTTCGGCAGTGTCCAGCAGTAGCCTATTAAGCCCGGGCCGCGATACTGAATAAATGACTTCCTGATCGTTTTTACCATAAGGTTGCAGGTGCAGTTGATCGTTTTCATGCAGCATCCGGCCTTTCATCGTGATCAGCAAAGGCCGTACACTGTCGCCAAGACCGACCGCATCGAGGGCACGCAAGCCACGGTTTGCCAGAGCGAGGTTGATCGAGCGGCCGGCGGACAGTTTGTGACGGCGCATGTCATCACGGCGTTCAATGAGATGAACATCGAAACCACGGCGAGCCAGGTAGATCGATAGCAGCGAACCCGCCAAACCGGCACCGGCAATGGTAATAGTCTCACCCATGGTGGTCCAGTATCCTCTCAAGAATGTTGAGAAAACGAAGAATTTCCGTATAGCGATTGTACAGTGGCGCAAAAGCTATGCGAATCCCGTCAGGTTCGCGCCAGTCGCAAATGACGCCCGCATCGATAAGTGCCTGCTGAATATGCGGGCCACCATGCGTGATACGCAGGGATAGCTGTGCACCGCGCTGGGTATCACCCTGGGGCGTCATGATCTGCACCTTGCCCGCAAAATTCTGCTGCAATTGTTCGATCAGAATCCGGCCCATGCGCAATGA
>JABDLQ010000401.1 GCA_013002925.1 Gammaproteobacteria bacterium
ATCTGTACCTGAGCCGCCGCCATTCATCGGTGGCCAGCGCAGCTGCAACTGCTCACCGCGAGCAATGGGGCGGAAATATTGATAACACCACGCGCGGCGGGCCGCCCGGTAAGCGTCGCAAAAAACGCAAATAGCAAAAATAACGCAAATGATATTCCCGGTATGTGACGCTCAGGAATTACATCGCGCAATGTTCATCAAATAGCCTTGACTGCACCGACATCATCGCAACCACTCACTCTTTGCATGACTGCCCCTGCGTTTTCGAAAGAAGCATTTTCAACAGGCACAATCTGCGAATGGCCCGCCCTTTTCAGCGCCGCCAGTGTTAGTTAAAGGTAATCACCTGGCGCACCGCATCACCACGCGCAAGCGCATCGAATGCCGCGTTGATCTGGTCGAGTGTAATCGTCGAGGTCAGTAATTTATCAACCGGCAGTAGGCCTGCCTGATACATCGCGATAAAGCGCGGCAAATCCCGGGCGGGTACCGCAGAACCCATATAGGATCCTTTGACGGTTTTTTCATCGGCCACGAGACTCACGGCCGGAATGGAAAATAGTTTTTTCGGATGCGGCAGGCCGACGGTCACGGTGGTACCGCCGCGCGCAGTCGCGTGGTAAGCCTGTACCAGTGCTGTCTCGCTACCGACGCCTTCAATGGTGTACGCCGCACCGCCGCCGGTAATCTCGCCAATCGCCTCCACCGGATCATCCTGCAGCGCATTGATCGTGTGCGTTGCGCCCACTTCTTTAGCGATCGCAAGCTTGGCATCCAGCACATCGACTGCAATCGTTGGATAGGCGCCTGCCGCACGCGCACCCATGATGGCGCTCAAACCTACTCCACCCATACCAAACACGGCACAACTGCGACCAGGCTGTACTCCCGCGGTATTAAAAACAGCACCCACACCGGTCATCACTGCGCAACCAAACAGTGCAGCAATCTCCAGCGGCAACTCCGGATCAATTTTTACTACTGACTCCTGCGCTGCCACCGTGTATTCAGAAAATGCCGAGACACCCAGGTGATGATGCAAACACGTGCGATCAGAGCGCACAAAACGACGCTCACCGGACAGCAAAGCGCCGCTGGCATTCGCGTTGGCACCTGCGTCACACATCACCGGTCTGCCGGATGCGCACGTCACGCAGTGACCGCAAGCGGGCATGAACGAAAAAACAACGTGGTCACCGACGCGAAGATTCGACACGCTGCTGCCCACGTCCCGCACAATGCCGCTCGCCTCATGTCCCATGACCATCGGCATCACCCGCGGCCGTGAGCCATCGATCACCGACAAATCAGAATGGCACAAACCGGCGCCACCGACCTCGACCAGAACTTCGGTTGCACCGGGCGGTGCCAGCTCCAGCTCCTCGATCTGCAGTGGTTGGGATTGCGCATAAGGTGACGCGAGGCCCATTTCATATAGAACCGCAGCTTTGGTTTTCATATTCGCCTCTAAAAAAGCCCTGCAATAATGGCTGACCCAAAAAGTCAGTCTACGAAGTTATAGCATGGGACAACACGGGAAGAACTACTGATACACCTTGCCCCACTCGATCGGAGGCGGAGAGGCTGTACAGTCATGCGATTGATGCTCGCAAACGCAACGCCGGAGCATGTCAGCTGTGCTGCCTGTACGACCCGAGCGGGATGGCACCTACTCGACGCTGACCTTCACACCAAACGGCATCTCCGTGTCGATAAAATTGAAGCGCTTGCCGGCTACAAGGCCACCTTGCGGGATTGCAGCAATACGTACCGGCGATTTGGTTCCTGACTCACCGACAACGTGGAACACGACACGGGCAATCTGATAGGACTCGGGTGTCGCGCCGGTAATGGCCTTGTTTGCGGTAAAGTCGGTCTGACCCTTGGTAAAGGACTTCGTATTACTGAGCGGCGTGCCGTAGACAGGATCCTTGCCTGCACTGATTTCAACAATCTCAATGACAGCGGGATCGTAGGTCAGACGCAATGCGTACGACAGAACATCGAAGTCGCCATCGTTGACGAACACGTGCAATTCGAATGTCTCATCATGCTGCGGCGTTACGCTTGACGTGTGAAAGAATACCCGTGCATCAGCTGCGCCTGCGACGGGAGACAGCGTCATAAGCACCGCCGTTGCAACGATCCAGTTTATAGTGTTCATAACGATTCTCCCTTGACCTGTGGCCGGATCAGCCCGACCTGCACGCCTTGAATGACCAGCACGTCACCGCTGTCAACGACGTGGTCGCGATTTATGTCGGCACCACGATGGTAGTTCGGTACGAGCCAGGAGCCCGCTGAAATCCGCCCGTCCAGCACCGCCTGCAAAAGCGCCGCATCCCGGTTATTAACAACCCCGTTGCCGTCAACGTCTCCGGGCCTGTCGCGGACAACCGGTAAAGCCAATGGGACGGTTGTCAGACTCATAAGACTGGCGCCGTCAACTTCGCCAATGAAGGTCGCCAGCGGGCTGTTGACATCACGCGCGGTGACGGCGAGCAGCACCTCACCCGGGGTGATCCCAAGCTGTACGGTCGCCTGCGCTTCGCCGCTAGCCGCCGTAAGCACAGGTTGAGGCTCAACAATGCTTGCATCGCCGGACACCACGGAGAAAATCACCTCGATGTTCTCAAGTGGACTGCCCAGCACACTGTCGATACGCACGACCAGGGGATCCGGTAGCATCGCGCCTGGCATACCAACCTGCCCGCCCCCGCTGACCGGCACGATCACGCCTGCCTGGCTCGGCCCGACGATGATCCACGGATCGTAGAGCACGTGGTCGCTGACACTCTGCCCGGCACCCGTCGGGTTAAACAGACCACCGGTGGCCGTGTCGTCACTGTCATCGAGTGGCCCGCTGTCATCGCCCCAGTAGTTGAGTGTACCGTCCACGTCAAATGTGGTCCCGAGATTATTGATACCCAGTCCGCCATTGCTGAAGATCGAGTTATGATTCACGATGACCGGGCCTGGTGAAGGCAGCCCGGAGAGATTGACTTTCAGCCCTTCCTGCAGGTTACCGATCAGGGCACTGTCAGTGATCACAGGCGAGGAGTCGCCCGTAAGCTCGATACCTTCCTGCAGGTTGTCTCGAATGCTGCAGTTCGTCACCGGTATCGACGCGTTGTTCAGCAGCAGCCCCTCAAAGCCGCTGAACTCGATCACGCAGTTATCCAGGCTTGACGTATCACCGTTTATCCTCAAGCCTCTCCACCGGCCGGTGCCATTGCGCAAGTCGTTTGTGAAGACGACCGGAAAATACTCCGTGCCGTTGACAAGCAGTCGGCTGCCAGCGTTCACAGTAATGTTCGTGGATGTACTGCTGGCAATGACGGTACCAGCCTGCAGGACAACATCCACGCTGCCTGTCACCGTCGTACCGGCGGCAAAGTAGGGACGTGGCGGCACCGGCACAACACCGGAATCATTGATTGTGCTCGGCAGATGTACCGTGTTGGGGGCGTTTACAGTGCCTACAAAAGTATTGGTATCGAACAAGGTTGGAAAGGCAGAAAAGAGCGCTTCATCATTGAGAAGATAAACGGAGTGACCGTTATTCGTGAATGTACTGTTCGACACGGTTGCGTTGCCACCGGCACCATCGATACGAATGGCATATGTGTTGGACTCATAGGTGTTGTCGTCAAGCACCTTGACACCCGGCCCGGGATTATCACGAAGGATAACAGCATTGCTCCAGCTATCGAACAGCGTTCCACTTACCGTCACCGTTGCATCATCGATATACAGGCCAGCTGTCCCATTGGAACCCATAAATGCGCTATCGGTCACCGTACCGCTGCTGCCATTACCGAATAGGACATATCCAGTGCCAGTCCACGTCATTGCGGTGGCAGTTAGCTGTCCCCCAGCCGACACACTGATAATACTTGTCGCGACGCTGGAATTTTCAATCTCTGCTACGCCGTTCACTGTCAGGGTATAGCCCGGCGTGACCATGCTGCCGCCGGTCATGGTCATCGTCCCGGTGCTGTTCACCGTGGTGTAGAAATTTTCGATGCTGCCGCCCATCACATCGAACACGCCATTCACAGTCAGCGTATAACCAGCCGTGCTGCCGAGTGTTACTCCCGCCGGCACTGTCAGTGTCGTCCCCCCGGCCACGGTCGTGCTGGCATCAAGACGGTACACCGACACCCCGCTGACCGCACCCAGTGTCGTGTTCTCAGCCACAGTTCCCCGCACCGCAATATCCTCGACCGTGCAGCCGTAGGTGTTTGGCGCCACCGCCCCACCAAACGACGGCGCCAGTACCGCCATGCTCAGCGACAACGGCACATCGCCGCCCGAGCAGCCCACCGTGTTGTTGATAACCGTCGCCGTAC
>JABDLQ010000418.1 GCA_013002925.1 Gammaproteobacteria bacterium
GAGCTGCACATGATCATCTTCTGGATCTGTGTCGCGATTGCGGTTGTCGTGTTCGGCGCCATTATTTATTCACTGTATACGTTCAGGCAGTCGCGTGGTGCGGTACCGGACACCGAGATGGTTCACAGCACCAAGGCTGAAATCATCTGGACACTGATTCCTATCGGGATTCTGGTCGCCATGGCCATTCCTGCCGCCGAAACTTTAATTAAAATTGAAGATACGCGGGCACCGGATGTCACCGTAAAAGTAACCGGCTATCAATGGAAATGGCACTACGAATTTTTAGGCGACGCCAACGATCCGCTGGTTAAAAATAATTTTGGTTTCTACAGCAATATTTCTGTAGACAGCAATCGTGCCCGTCAGCTTGATTCAGGCATCGATGTGTTTGAGGTCGAGCATTACCTGCGTGATGTAGACAAACGACTGGTCGTGCCAGTCAATCGCAAAGTTCGAATCCTGCTGACATCCAACGACGTGCTGCATGCGTGGTGGGTGCCGGAGCTGGGTGGCAAACGCGATGCTATCCCCGGTTTTGTAAATGAGATGTGGTTTCTGGCCGAAGAGATCGGTGTATACCGCGGCCAGTGTGCCGAGCTTTGCGGACGGGATCATGGTTTTATGCCTATCGTCGTTGAAGTGATGTCAGAAGACGATTTCACGAGCTGGGTTGCCGACAACGGCGGTGCAGTGGGTGGCGGTCCGGCTGACACTCCAGACGCTGTTGATGGCGCCGTGGTCAATGCCGGTGCTGGAGCCGGCGCAGGCAGCGCCGATGCCGTCGATATGGATATGAGTTTTGAAGAACTGATGTCCCGTGGTGAGACGGCGTACCTGACTCATTGTTCAGCCTGTCACCAGGTGAATGGGCAGGGTTTGCCACCGGCGTTTCCGGGTCTTGCCGGCAGTGCGATCGCGAACGGTCCACTGGTTCCGCATTTATCACAGATCCTGAACGGCAAAGCCGGTACGGCAATGGCTTCATTTTCTTATCTCAGCGATGCCGATATCGCTGCAATCATTACTTACGAAAGAAATTCCTGGGGCAACGAAACGGGTGATGTTATTCAGCCGTCTGTCGTCCGGGCGGCCAGGTAGCTAAAGGATATATAAGATGAGTCATTCTGCGGAAGCACATCACGATCATCATGATGCCCCCAGTGGCATCAAGCGCTGGATTTTCGCGACCAACCATAAAGATATAGGCACGATGTATCTCGTGTTTTCGCTGGCGATGTTTTTCGTCGGCGGTGCGATGGCAATGGTGATACGCGCCGAGTTGTTCCAGCCGGGGTTGCAGTTTGTCGACCCGGGTTTCTTCAACCAGATGACAACCATGCATGCGCTGATGATGATCTTTGGCGCCGTGATGCCGGCCTTCGTTGGTCTGGCGAACTGGATGGTGCCGTTGATGGTCGGTGCGCCCGATATGGCGCTGCCGCGTATGAACAACTGGAGCTTCTGGATTTTGCCAGTCGCCTTCGGCCTGTTGTTGTCGACATTGTTGATGCCGGGGGGCTCGCCTGCCGGTGGCTGGACGATGTATCCACCGCTGGTGCTGCAGACCGGTGATGCTTTTCCGTTCCTGATTTTCTCAGTCCACCTGATGGGCATGTCATCCATCATGGGCGCCATCAATATCGTTGTGACGATTATGAACATGCGGGCGCCGGGCATGGGGCTGTTGAAAATGCCCTTGTTTGTCTGGACCTGGCTGATTACCGCGTACCTGCTGATCCTCGCAATGCCGGTTCTGGCCGGAGCCGTCACGATGCTGCTGACGGACGAATATTTCGGCACCAGCTTTTTCAATGCCGGTGGCGGTGGCGATCCGCTGATGTTCCAGCATGTGTTCTGGTTCTTCGGGCATCCCGAGGTCTACATCATGATTCTGCCGGCCTTCGGTATTGTGTCGCAGATTATTCCGACCTTCGCACGTAAACCATTATTCGGTTATGAGTCGATGGTTTATGCCACGGCCAGCATTGCGTTCCTGTCGTTCATTGTTTGGGCGCATCACATGTTTACCGTCGGCATGCCGTTATCTGGTCAGTTGTTCTTCATGTTTTCCACGATGCTGATTGCCGTGCCAACCGGTGTGAAGGTGTTTAACTGGATGGCGACGATGTGGAAAGGCTCGATGACTTTTGAAACACCGATGCTGTTCGCGATTGCTTTTGTGTTTCTATTCACCATCGGCGGTTTCTCCGGTTTGATGCTGGGTATTACGCCGGCCGACTTCCAGTATCACGATACCTATTTTGTTGTGGCGCATTTCCATTATGTGCTGGTGCCGGGCGCCATCTTTGCCATCATGGCCGGGGTTTATTACTGGCTGCCGAAATGGACAGGCCATATGTACAACGAAACGCTGGCCAAGTGGCATTTCTGGATGTCTGCGATTTTCGTTAACGTGACTTTCTTCCCGCAGCACTTTGTCGGTCTTGCCGGCATGCCGCGTCGAATTCCCGATTACGCAACCCAGTTTGCCGATTTCAATATGGTGTCCAGTATCGGTGCCTTTGTATTTGGTGCCAGCCAGTTGTTGTTTGTCTACATTATCTGGAGTTGCGTGCGCGGTGGTGAGAAAGCCACGACGCAGGTTTGGGACGGAGCCGAGGGTCTGGAGTGGACCGTGCCATCGCCGGCACCGCACCACACCTTTGAGGTCGCTCCTGAGGTGAAGTGAGTACACACGGCGACAGCAAGAAGCGTTCCCGTTCCCGCATGTGGGCACTGGCGCTCGGCGTTGTTGCCGCCATCGTTTACGGTGTCTTTATTTACATGGTTAGCGTTCGAGGCACCTGATGGAGTCGAATTTGCGCCTGGGTGGCAAGCTGGCTCTGATCGTAATCGGAATGTTTGGTTTCGGTTATTTGCTGGTGCCGATGTATGACGTTTTTTGCGAGATTACCGGTCTGAACGGCAAGACCGCCGGTGCCCCAATGGCGATCACCGAAATTGACTCGGATAGGACGGTTACGATCGAATTTCTCGCATCTGTTAACCAGAGCGCGCCATGGGAATTTATTCCGGACGTTGCAAAAATGAGGGTGCAACCAGGAAAACTTTATGACACGACCTATTTCG
>JABDLQ010000436.1 GCA_013002925.1 Gammaproteobacteria bacterium
TTGTTTGCTTTTGTATTGGCTACGCGAATCCCGTTCGCCATCGATGTGTTGCGCGAACGCGGCGAGCTGTTTCATATTGTCGACGACTCCATTCGCAATGATTACACGTTGAAAGTAGTCAACAAATCCCAAATACCAATGAGCTTTAATCTGAGTGTGCTGGACAGCGGTCCCGGTGACGGCAGCAGTGCAACGCTCAAACTGAGCATTGACCCGCGCATTGAAGTGCCCGCAGGCGATGTGCTGACGGTCCCTTTGAGCCTTACAGCTTCGCGCGCTGGCATTGAGCGCAACATCACGAACATAAAGCTGCAGCTGTGTGAGCTCGCGGGCGAGCGCTGCGTAGAAGGTGAAACGCGGTTCATTGCGCCTCCTGCAGGAGCGACATCCAGCCGCGATAAAACCACGACAGGGATTCCAGACCAGGTTACGGTAGGAGCGGCTTCCAGCCGCGACAAAATTACGAAAGGGACCCCAAATCAGGGCGCGGTAGGAGCGGCTTCCAGCCGCGATAAAACCACGGAAGGGACCCCAAACCAGGGCATGGTAGGAGCGGCTTCCAGCCGCGATAAAACCACGGAGGGGATCCCAAACCAGGGTACGGTAGGAGCGGCTTCCAGCCGCGATAAAACCACGGAGGAGATCCCAAACCAGAGTAGGGTAGGAGCCCCCCTCACAACATCCCCAAACGTCCGCAAGATTGCGGATTTCATAAACCACCCGGAGTCTCACCGGGCTGCGGGGAGTAACAATCTCAGTAACCGACACATGGGGCTGACGAAGTCACCCCAACACCAAAAGAAGCATGGACGTCAGTGGCCAACAGCAATCGAGGCTGCAGCATGAAGATTAAAAACCCGATTTCTCCACTGGTTCTGGTTATTCTCATTCCATTGCTCAGCATCATCATGGGAACCGTGACCTTATACCTGGCCTTGCAATCACCCGAAGCTGCCGTCGATATTGTGGACGAGCCCTTGTCAAAAACCAGCTGGCGGGACAAGCCATGACCACGAGTGTTTTCCAGGTGAATGACATGCATTGCAGTGCCTGCGAATCACGAATTCGCAGTGCACTGAAAAATCTGCCGGGTGTGCAGGGAATCAAGATTAATCCCATCCGACGTGAATTGTTTATTGATCACGATGCTGACGTGATTCAAACGCTGGACCTGTTTGGACGCATTGAGAACACCGGTTTTACACCGGTCGTGGGTCAGTCGGGCTCCGGCATTCAAAACCGCGCAGCATTGAAACGACTGGGAGTTGCAGGCATTGCGATGATGCAGGTGATGATGCAGGCGCTGGCGCTGTATGCCGGTGATTTCCAGGGCATGGAGCCGGCATATGTGCGCCTCTTTGAGTTTACCAGTCTGCTGTTTTGTGTCCCGGTGGTGTTGTACAGTGCACAACCGTTTTTTCGCGGTGCGACCAGATCGCTGCGCGGCATTCGCCGCTGGCAGGACTGGTTTGTGGGTCTCTCGATGGATGTGCCAGTCGCTATCGCGATCGGTATTGCATTCTCTGCCAGCGTGGTTGCTACGCTGTCGGGTAAAGGCATGGTGTATTACGACTCGGTCGTGATGTTTACATTTTTGTTGCTACTGGCGCGGTTTGTTGATCAGCGTCTGAGCGCACGGTTAATTGCCAGTGACTACCGCTCGATGTTGCCCGAGCGGGTGCTAAGAATCAGCGGATCTGCCGATGAGCTTGTGGCATTGCGTGATCTGGCGCCGGGAGACCTGGTGCGGGTGCGTGGCGGTGAGCGTGTGCCCGCGGACGGTATAGTGCAAGCTGGAGAAGCACACCTCGATGAATCACTGCTCACCGGCGAGTCTGATGCCGTGGTGCGATATGGAGGCGATACAGCGCTTGCCGGCACCATCAATTGTGATCAGGCGTTCACGTTGCGGGTTGTCCGCAAACCGGAAGATTCTACCTTGGCCGGCATCGAGACGATGGCGACGCAGGCGGAACTCGACAAACCCGATTTTGTCCGGCGCACGGACCGCATCGCTGGCGTGTTTATTTTTGGGATGTTGCTGCTTGCAGTTCTCACCTTTGTTATCTGGTTGAATCTTGACCCGTCACGAGCACTCGCAACGACACTCGCTGTCCTGGTCGTCTCATGTCCTTGTGCGCTGGCACTGGCAACGCCGGCCGTGGTTACCGCAGCGCTGAATTTTCTGCGCCGTCGCGGAGTGATTCTGACGCACGGCGCAACACTCGAAAAAGCAGCCGCGCTGGGCGCTTTGGCGATCGACAAAACCGGTACATTGACGACCGGCGCACTGCGCATCGATAGCGTAGATCTAATCGGGGACCTGAGCAGCAATGCGGTGCTGGCGATCGCCGCAGGTCTGGAACGCGACAGCCGTCACCCGGTGGCGAGCGCGTTTAGTCACGCAAACCCGATGCGCTTTGCTGAAACCCAGGTACGCAGTACCGGCGTTGAAGGCAATGCCGATGGGCATCACTATTGCATCGGGACCGCAGAGTTTTGCGACATTCCCGATAGCGCTGAGGCAGCCGACCGGCGTGTGCTGTGGTTAACCATAGATGGCAGGCTGCTGGCGAAATTCAGGCTGGTCGAGGAGCTTCGGAATGACACGATCACCACTTTGAAGCGGATTGAAAAACTGGGCATTACAACGGTGTTGTTGAGCGGCGACAGCGAGAATAATTGCGTGCCGTTTGCGCCTTACCTGCATCTGGAAGCGGCGCTGGACCCGGCGGGCAAACTTGCCGCATTGAAAAAACTCCGCGACACAAGCGGCCCGGTGATGATGGTGGGTGACGGCATCAACGACATACCCGTGCTGGCTAATGCCGATGTGGCAGCGGTGGTAATGGAAGCGCCAAACCTGGTGAAAAGCAAAGCTGACATCACTTTGTTGACCAATCATCTGCGGCCGATTCTTGACGTTTTACAGATCTCGCGAATGGCGCGTCGTGTCATCAAGCAAAACCTTTTTTGGGCGATCGCGTACAACCTCACCATGATCCCGCTGGCGGCTGTTGGACTCATTCCGCCCTGGGCCGCAGCGCTGGGGATGTCGCTGAGTTCGCTGCTGGTAACCCTCAACGCCAGTCGCCTTGGCCGGGGGGTGGCGTAATGGAAATACTTTTTATTCTGGTACCGATATCCGCACTACTGATGGGACTTGCCATTTGGGTGTTCATACGTGCAGTGGATAGCGGCCAGTTCGATGATCTTGATCAACACGCACTCGATATTTTTGAAGAACAAGAGGAGCAGGACCGTGAGCATATTAATAGATAGCCTGCGATTATTATTTGCGCCGCACAAGGCGTGGAATCACATTGGCGTTACACGCCCGTCCCTGATGGCCGTAATGATGTTGCACACCTTACCGCTCGCACTGATTCCGGCTGTGTGCTGGTTTTATGGCGTTACCCAGTCAGGCTGGGTCGTAGCTGGTACCACACTGAAACTGACAACTGCCAGCGCACTGCCAGTGTGCGTGCTGTTCTATCTCGGCATGGTCTGGAGCGTGTTGTTCCTCGGGTTCATGGTGCACTGGATGGCAAAAACCTATGAGAGCGAAACTACGCTGGCACGTGGGGTTACGCTCATTTCGTTCTCAGCCACCCCGTTTTTTATTGCTGGAGTTTTCGGCCTTAAGCCCGTTCTGTGGCTTGATATGCTGGTTGGCATAACGGTGAGTTGCTACTGCATTTATCTTTTATATGTTGGCACCCCGGTCGTGATGCGGGTGCGTCCGTCACGCGGGTTTTTGTACGCAAGTGCAGTGTTTGCGGTAGCGCTGGTGACGTTTGTGGCACTGCTTGGTGCCACCGTGGTGTTATGGGATCTGGGGCCGGCGCTCGAGTATTCCTATTGATACCTGACGAGGCACGGCTGTGGTGTGCCACTCCGGCGGTGAATCTGGGTTCCACCCAGCCTGCAAATTCAGCCAACCGGCGTCGTTTGGCGGTGAGGTGCATTGTAGTGCTGGTTATTGCGACTATCGTGGCTGGCGGATGCAGCGAAAAGCTTGCTGATGACTGGGTGCCTTGCACTTTTGTACCCGTGGAAGACGAAGCGCGGGACATCATTCCACATTGCGCACGCCGAAGCGTGAACGGCAGTCTGGCGGTGGCATTTGTTGCGCTGACCGCCCTCAGCGCACGTCAGTCCGATCTGGCAACGGTGCTTTTCGGCGACACTCTCCACTACCTTAATGCATCCGGAGTGGCGGTCCCGGTATTGCCTTTTGACAACGGGGCTGACTACTTCATCGAGGGGATGGCCCGCACGGTACAAAATGGCAAGATCGGTTATATTGACGAGAGCCTTAGCGTGGTTATCCCACCGCGCTGGGATTTTGCGTTTCCTTTTGCGAACGGCGCTGCCGTTGTCTGTGTTGACTGCACCTTGCGTGCTGTTGGAGATGGGCATAAAGAGGTTGTTGGTGGTCGTTGGGGCATGATCGACGCGCAGGGAAGCGTTACCATTCCGATTATCCACGATCGCGAGACTCTGCATGCTCTGGGAGACGAATAAATCAGTTCGCCAAAAAAAATAGCAGCACCTCAGGAATGAAACGACCAGTAGCTTCATCGTCGCCAACGTAACATCTCCTCAAAGGCAGCTGCGGCGCAATACCATGTGCTGATGAAGGACTGGGCGTACTGATGATGTTGCCGCGAAATTTGTCTCACATTTGTGTTCAGCAGAAGCTAAACTGTCCGGACAGCATCGGGAACGAACCCTGATACCGGAGACCCTGCTTGCACATCCGCTCTCGCCTGCCCACCGTGGGAACCACCATATTTACTGTGATGTCAGAGCTGGCGCACGAGTATGATGCTCTGAATCTGGCCCAGGGGTTTCCGGATTTTTCGCCGCCCGCGCAGCTAGTGGCTAATGTCCATAAACATATGCTGGCCGGTCACAATCAATATGCACCAATGACCGGGATTCCGGAGCTTCGGCGAGCCATTGCTGCGAAGGTTGCCGACCTGTACAGGGTGAGCGTGGACCCGGATGAAGAAGTTACCGTAACATCCGGCGCGACTGACGCGTTATTCACAGCGATCGCTGCGGTCGTGCACCCCGGTGACGAGGTCCTGGTTTTTGATCCGGCGTACGATTCGTATGTGCCGGCAATTACGCTTGCGGGCGGCGTGCCGGTGCGTTTGTCTTTGCGCGCGCCTGATTTCCAGGTGGATTGGGCACAGGCAGAGGCTGCGATCAATGAGCGCACGCGTATGGTCATTGTCAACACGCCGCACAACCCCAGCGGTGCGGTGTTTTCGCAAACGGACATTGACGCACTTGCCAAAGCTGTGGAAGGAAAAGATATATGTGTTCTGGCCGATGAGGTTTATGAGCATATTGTATTTGACGAGCACAGGCATATCAGTCTGCTAATGAATCCGCAATTGCGCGAGAAAGCGTTTGTGGTGTCGTCATTTGGCAAAACCTATCACATGACCGGATGGAAGATTGCCTACTGCATAGCGCCGCCGGCGCTGAGTTGCGAATTTCGGAAAGTTCATCAATACGTCACATTCTGTACCAGTGCACCGATGCAATACGCCATTGCTGATTTCATGAAATCCAGTTCGCATCACCTGGAACTGGCTGCCGTTTATCAAAAAAAACGCGATTTCTTTGTGCAGGCAATCAGAAGCTCCCGCTTTAAAATACTCCCGTGTAAGGGAACCTACTTCCAGTTGCTTGACTACAGTGACATCAGCGATGAACCGGATATTGGTTTTGCCCGACGCTTAACCCGGGAGGCGGGTATTGCATCGATACCTGTATCGGTATTCTGTGAGCAGGCAGATGGCATGCGGCTATTGCGCGTTTGTTTTGCCAAAGACGATAAAACCCTGGCCAGGGCCGGTGAAATCCTGAGCGGGATCTGACCACTTGAAACACGCACTCAGGGGCGGTTCTGATTAAGCTTGCGTGGGAGCGAACCAAGGGTATTTTCTTGCCTGATTTGGTCGTGCTGGCTATGTGAGACCTGGTCGCAATAGCGGGGTAAATCCGATGGATTTATTCGTGGCCGACTGTGGAATCACCATTGTAGGAGCGCCTTCCAGGCGCGATTTACACACCCGCGAATTCCATCGCGGCAAGATGCCGCTCCTACAACACGCCGTGGTCTTGTTTGAACGCTGGATCGCGGCAAGATGCCGCTCCTACAACACGCCGTGGTTTTGTTTGAACATTGGATCGCGGCAAGATGCCGTGCAGCCCGCCCGGTCCAAGGTCGGGCGAGCAAATGCCCCTGGGGTGCTCCTGCCGGTGTAATCGCGTGTTACAGGTCGTGGCCGGTTGCCGAACCGTCCCTGTAGGAGCGCCTTCCAGGCGCGATTAAATTACGGGCGCACTCCAATCGCGGCTGGAAGCCGCTCCTACGAAACACCATGGTTTTAATTGAACGCTGGATCGCGGCAAGATGCCGCTCCTACCAAACATCGTGGTTTTGTTTGAACGTTGGATCGCGGTAAGATGCCGCGCAGCCAGCCCGGCCAAAGGCCGTGCGAGCAAATGCCTTTGGGGTGCTCCTGCCGGTGTAATCGCGTGTTACCGGTCGTGGCCGGCTGGCGAACCAACCCTGTGGGAGCGCCTTCCAGGCGCGATTAAATTACGGGCGGTCTCCGATCGCGGCTGGAAGCCGCTCCTACGAAACACCATGGTTTTAATTAAACGTTGGATCGCGGCAAGATGCCGCTCCTACGAAACACCATGGTTTTAATTGAACGTTGGATCGCGGCTGGAAGCCGCTCCTACGAAACACCATGGTTTTAATTGAACGCTGGATCGCGGCAAGATGCCGCTCCTACACATAACGGTAGCTTATCGCGGCGGCAGCCAGCTGTTGACCTGTTTTAGTGTACCGCCTCTTTTTTTTGAGTCTTGCGCGACGAGCGTCGTCGTGCGCGTTCCAGCGCCTCACGGGCGGCGTCATTGAACGCGAACATTTCGAGATCATCGTCCTGTTCATCACTCACCGGTGCTAATGAAATGTCGGTGTAGTTGACCGCATCCGGATCCTTTTCCAGCCGGCGACGCGTTGGATAATATTTGAGGTACAGCCTTCCCAG
>JABDLQ010000007.1 GCA_013002925.1 Gammaproteobacteria bacterium
ATCCTTGCGAAACGGATGACCGACAAAACCATAATCCGTCAGTAAGCGGCGTAAATCCGGGTGACCATCGAACAATATTCCATACATGTCGAACGCTTCCCGTTCAAACCAGTCTGCAGAGTTCCAGATGCCATGCACGGAAGGCACACGCGGGGCGTCATCATCCGGCGCATAAACCCGTACACGCAGACGCGTATTGTGGGTGCAGGACAGCAGATGATACACCGCTGCGAAACGCGGACCGTCACGATCGTGGTGGATGTTTTCCCGTGCCGACACGCCACGGCTAAAACCGGTGTGAGTCGCGCTGTCAGCCTTCCATTCATCCTGGCCAAAACCCAGGTAATCCACGCCACACACATCCATCAGCAACGCAAAATCAAACTGGGGTTCATCGCGCAACGCGGTCGCCACTTCCAGCCAGTCATCCGGTGCGACCAGCAGCGTGCTGTCACCAGCTCCCTGGGTGAACACCGCAACTGTGTCACCAAATCTCGAGGTTATTGCTTCCAGATGTGATTGGGGTTCTGAAAGTGCATCAGCCTGACTCATACAATGCGATCCTTAAGCGCGGGCGATGGTGTTCGTGCGGCGAATTTTTTTCTGCAGCTGCAAAATCCAGTACAACAGCGCCTCAGCCGTAGGCGGGCAGCCAGGCACATAGACGTCAACCGGCACGACCCGATCACAACCTCGCACCACCGAGTATGAGTAGTGGTAATACCCTCCCCCGTTGGCGCAGGAGCCCATGGAGATTACCCAGCGCGGTTCGGGCATCTGATCGTAGACCTTGCGCAGTGCCGGAGCCATTTTATTGCACAACGTGCCCGCTACGATCATAACGTCCGACTGGCGTGGGCTAGGTCTGAAAATGACGCCAAACTGATCCAGGTCATAACGTGCAGCACCGGCATGCATCATTTCAACAGCACAGCAGGCCAAACCAAACGTCATTGGCCACATGGAGCCGGTTCTGGCCCAATTGACAACCGTATCGATTCCCGCCGTAAGAAAGCCCGGACCCGAGTGACCCTCGTCTTCCATCATTGGCGCTGCTTCGGCGTTCAATCCCACTCCAGTGCTCCTTTTTTCCATTCATAGATGAACCCGACAACCAGCACCAGCAAGAAGATCGCCATGGCTATCAACCCGAACACCCCGACCTTGTCCAAAGACACTGCCCAGGGAAACAGAAACGCAATTTCGAGATCAAAGATGATGAACAGAATGGCCACCAGGTAGTAACGCACGTCGAATCGCATCCGCGCGTCTTCAAATGGCTCAAAACCACATTCGTAAGGTGAGAGTTTTTCCGCGTCCGGGCGCCGCGGGCCCAGTAAAAAGCCGATCGACAGGAGCGCCATACCGATAATTCCGGCAACCAGAATAAATATGAGGATAGGGGCGTATTCGATCAGCATTTCTGTTGGCGAAAAACTCGTAGATCAGGGAATTATTGGCTTATGACCTCAGGCCATCGCGATGCTTGCCCGGTCTTGCGTATTCTAGCAGGCAACTTCCCCAATGGCACGACATCAAAAGATGTTTTTAAAATTTGGTGCCGATGGCCGGACTCGAACCGGCACGGCCAGAGCCACTGCCCCCTCAAGACAGCGTGTCTACCAATTCCACCACATCGGCGTTAGTGTTCTTTGCAGCAACAGCCTGCCTGGCTGCTTATTCGTCACCCTTGTCAGGTTCGCTTTGGGGAGGCGGCGGTACCACACTGTCCGCTGGCAGCACCGGCATTTCTGCATTACCGAGATCCAGGTCATCGGGAATCGGACCGATGTCCGGTATTTCCTGCTCTTCTATCGCCAGGGTATCGATAATGCTGGTGGTGTCGCTGCCACCTCTTGCATGGAAGTAAGCAAGATAGGAACTGGTTGCAAAAAACAGAACGGCAAAAACAGCCGTGGCCTGTGATAAAAACCCACCAGTACCGCTGGACCCGAAAACTGTACCCGAGGCGCCGGCCCCAAATGCCGCCCCGGCATTTGCACCTTTACCCTGTTGCAGCAAAATTAACAATACCAGCACGGTTGCCAGTACAATATGAACGCTCAGTATCACCTGTTGCATAAGCTCTTATCCGCTCGCGAACTCTAGGCCGCGGCACAAATCTCCAAAAATTGTCCACTATCGAGCGATGCACCGCCGACCAGTCCGCCGTCCACATCCTGCATCGCAAACAGCGCTGAGGCGTTCGCCCCTTTGACACTGCCACCGTATAAGATTCTCAATGAGTCGGCGATTTTAGCATCCAACGCACTCAGAGTATTGCGCAAAAACGCATGAACTTCCTGAGCCTGTTCGGGTGTTGCCGTCTTCCCGGTCCCGATTGCCCACACCGGCTCGTAGGCCAATACCGAATCGGCCAGGCTGTCAACGCCACAATGGTCAAGCACCGCCTGCAATTGCGCAGCTACAACCACCTTGGTATTGCCGGCCTCACGCTCAGACAGCGTCTCACCCACGCACAGCACCGGCACAAGGCCTGTTTTTTGCGCCATGGCAAACTTCTCGGCGACGACTTCACTGGTTTCGTGATTCATTGCGCGACGCTCCGAATGTCCGACCAGCACGTGAGTGCAACCGAGATCCTTCAGCATTGCGCCGGACATTTCACCGGTAAAAGCCCCTTTCTCAGCCGTGGACAGATTCTGTGCGCCGACCTGAATCACCGAACCCTTGACAAGTTCTACTGCCTGCTGCAGATAGCCAAAGGCCGGGAAGACCAGCACGTCGGCATTAGTACCGGCCTGAAGGCCAGTTTTCAGTTCACTGAGCAAAGTTTGGGTCATTTCACGTGACCCGTTCATTTTCCAGTTACCCGCGGCAATAATTTTACGCATGCAATTCACTACAAATAATAATAAATTTCAAGAATTAACCGGCTCAATGTCATTCACATTCCAACCTGACGGAGCCCACGGCAGCGCGCCACTTTACCGGTCTGGCAACCCAAAATCAATGCGTATACGGCGCGGGAAGTCGCAATCCTAACATTTGTGTGCGGCAGATGCCGTACGCCGGGAGCGGATCCTGGCCGGGGCAGCCAGCAAACTGGTGCGAGGCGGCAGATCTGGCCCGCATTTTCTGTCTCCTCCCGATGCAAATGCCGACGTTCTATTGCAGCGGTGCGGCCAGCCGCCCGCATCCGGGACGCGTGCCGGCGGTGGCGCCAGGGCCGAACAAGATCTCAGTCGGAACTGCCCCACAATGCAATTTGTAAGCTGGACCCCAAGGAACCCCCTACGGATGCGCGCTGGTATCACTACCGGTGCTTCGCCGTCGGGACCACATTTGGCACTATTTGACGTGTGATAAGTTAAACTACCAATGGTATGCGTTGTAACAAACCGTAGCCGTCACCCAACCAGAAAACCACAACCTGTCAAACCACTTTGTAAAGTGG
>JABDLQ010000445.1 GCA_013002925.1 Gammaproteobacteria bacterium
ATGATTCAGTCAAAGCTACTGTTGCTATTTGTACTTCTTGCCGGAGTCAGTATCGGGGCGTGGACACGCGGTGCAATCACCAGCGTGGTGCCCGCTACCGCACCCGAAGTGAACCCGCTACCGGAAAACCATTCGCGCACAGCACTAACCTCGGCACGTTCGCAGCTATCCCAGAACGTGACAGCGACTCAACAGGAGTTGCTGGATATCATCGACGCGCTACAATTTGAACTCGATGCCGCCAGGGATGAGCGTGAGGGGCTGCGTGATCAGATCGATGAGTTGTCCGAGCGCCTGGATCAGCTGTCGGCTGGCCTGCCGGGCCAGTTCAGCGAAGAAATGTTGAAAAGTCGCTCTCAGGCGGCGCGTCGACGCAGCGCCGGTGGCTTAACCGTCGCTAGCCTTGTCGATGCGGGCATCAACGAGACCGAAGCGATCACGATTAAACGGCGGCTCGATGACCTGGCGTTGCAGCGACTGTATTTGCGGGATCAGGCGATGCGCGAAGGTGCTCTTGGCAAGGAGCGCTACCGCGAGGAATTGCGCAAAATCAATGACGCCCAGAATAACCTTGAAGAGGAATTCGGACAGGAAGCCTATGAGCGCTATCTCTACGCGGTGGGCCGGCCCAATCGGGTGACAGTTCAATCTGTTATCGAAAACTCCCCCGCACACACGGCCGGATTACAGCCGGGAGACCGAATTGTGTCATACGATCGCGCCACTGTTTATAGCCCAAGCGAAATTCAGCGCAACACCATACGCGGCACCGCGGGAGAAATGGTGCCAGTCATTGTTGAGCGCAACGGTGCTCGCACCGACTTGTATATTCCACGAGGTCCGCTCGGGATACAGATGAATTCAGACAGCGTGAAACCGCCGGGATCGCGCTAGTCATTTCTCTATACGGAACCTGGCGGTGTCGGGGTCAGCGTAAACATTAAACCATCTTGTAACACCGCCCGTGCAAACGGGCTGCAACATTACATGAAGGTGACACGCAGGCCGGCTGCCGAGTCTTTCAGATGCTCATCGTGGTTATGCTTGTGTAATTCCAATCCCTGCTGCGTCACGAAAAAGCTGGTGATCGAACCATTGGCAGTACGCCAGTTAAAATCCACGCTGTCGATTGCCTGCAGGCGCAGCACGTGTGTCATGATCACCGAAATCACGCCGCCCGACGTAAACACAGTTGCCGTTTGACCGTCTATCAATCCGGCTGATATCTGTGAGACCCCTGCCAGTACCCGCTCACGAAACTCCTTCCACGGCTCGATCGGCGTATCCCCCGGGTCTGCGCCACTGATCCATTTGTGCATCACCGGGTAGAACAAGGTCCGAAACACCCCCGGATCTTTCAGTGCGCTGAAATCAGAGGGTGTTATGCGCTCCCTGATTTCCGGATAATCGTCAAGCACCTCTGGCAGATAGCTCGAAAATATGCCCTCAGCATCGTACTCATCGAAAGCTTGCAAAGCGTTTGCCTGAATGTCTGAGCCCGCCTCACGCAAGGCAATATCCGCGGTATGGCGCTGTCGGGTCAGATGGCCACTGAACGCCATTGACGGCAACCTGTCCGACCCGAGCAATTCGCGCCCGACCGCACGCGCCTGTAATTGGCCCAGTGCGGACAACTTGTCATAGTTATCGGCTCCAAATGAAGCCTGACCATGTCGAATAAAAAGAAGTTGGGCCATCGGGTTATCACCGCCACCGGCAAAGGTAAGAACATAGAGATGATAACGACGTGCGTCAACGGAATCGTCTACAATATGCGGTAATCAGCAAGGAGTCTGCCATGTCAGGCGAATGGCTTATTTATGGCGCGTACGGCTACACGGGGCAACTCATCGCGCTGGAAGCGCGCAAACGCGGGATGCAGCCGGTGATCGGCGGTCGTACTGCTGGACCGCTGACCCAACTGGCCGGCAAAACCGGTTTCCGGCATGTCGTGCTCGACCTGGATGAACCAAAACGCCTGCGACGACATCTGGAGGATATTTCCCTGGTGCTTAACTGTGCCGGACCGTTTTCAGCCACTGCGCCAGATCTGATCGATGCCTGCATTGATACCGGCACCCACTATCTGGATATCACCGGTGAAATCGATGTGTTTGAATACGCCCAGTCGCGTCATGCTGCGGCTAAGAATCACGGCATAGTGATTTGCCCGGGCGTCGGTTTTGATGTGGTGCCCACCGACTGCCTAGCCGCAACACTAAAAAACGCTATGCCCGATGGCACCCTGTTAGCACTTGGCTTCGATGCCCGCGCCAGCTTGAGCCCCGGCACCGCAAAGACGACGCTTTCCAGGCTACCCGATGGAGGAAAAATTCGTGTCGACGGAGAAATACGTACAGTCCCGTTAGCGTATCGCACACGCACGATTGATTTTGGTAATGGCGCGAAACTGGCGATGACCATCCCCTGGGGTGATGTGTCCACGGCCTTTCACACTACCGGAATTCCTAACATCACGACCTGGATACCGGCGTCCGAAAAACTCATCGGACAACTTAAGCGTATCGATCGCTTGCGCCGAATACTGGGCTGGGGCTGGGTCCAAAGGCTGGTGCGCCGACAAATTGAAAAAAAAGTGCATGGACCAACACAACGCGAGCGTGACGCTGACACCACCTACGTCTGGGGAGAACTACGCAACGATGCCAGCGACTTGCGCACTGCACGATTGACGACGGCCAATGGCTACACGTTGACCGTTTTGGCGTCTATTGAAATCTGTCAGTATGTGCTCACGCATACTGTCACACCCGGCGCGTACACTCCGGCTGCATTAATGGGTTCAAAGTTTGTCTGCACTTTGCCGGGGTCGTCACAAATCGACGTCATATAAGTAATATGTCAAATTGGCATTGAACCAGAACGCATACTCATTGACACTAATACCTCACACGCTGCAAGTGACAAACTGCAGGTGGAAATGAACAGGTCGCAAATAAAAAATGCAGACAACTAGCCACGAGTAACAATCGGTAATTGATGAACATGCCATCCCGGTTCCCATGACACCAAAGGACGCGCCAATGAACTGCAACACATATCCACTATACTCAGCCACGCTGCTAACAGTTCTGATAATGGCAGGAGCTTCACCCCTGACCCACGCCGCAGACAGCGATGGCGACGGAATCAACGATTTGTTTGATAATTGCTCCCAGATTGCAAACCCTTTGCAAATCGATGCAGATGACGATGGATTCGGCAACCGCTGTGACCCGGATCTGAATAACTCCGGGATCGTAAACTTTGCGGATGTGGCGATTTTCAGCGGCGTGTATCTCAGTGCAGATCCCGTAGCCGATTTCGATTCAAGCGGCGCAGTAAATTTTATTGATTTTTCGCTGGTCGCCGATTTCTACCTGAGTCCTCCGGGGCCCGGTGCAGTCATCCCAACGTATACAGCAGACGCACAGCCAATCTTTGCCGACAAATGCGCACCTTGCCATACCTCACTTGGTTCCGGCGGTCATAACATCGGGTCCACTTATGCGGATGCATTTCTGGATGCGAACAATCCGAGTTGCGCCGGCCTCAATGTGGCACAGTGCGCCCTGATCCGGATTCAAAATGGTTCCATGCCGCGTGGTGCAGGTTGTACCGGCGATCCGGTGCTGGATGTTGGTAATTCAGCGTGCCTCAGTGCGGATCAACAATTTATAATACAGGCGTGGATAGACGGTGGACTCCCGGAATAAATCCCGGGGTCATGACAGAAAATTTCCGGGCACGGCGCATCGGCAACCTGCCAATCGGCGAAATCACGACAGTGCGCGGTCAGGTTTGTCGAGCTGCCCTTAAATTGGCGCGGCATGAATTCAATTTGGATGTGAGAACGTTCTTGCACTGACCATGCACCGTCAATAAAAGCGTTCGCAAGGTTGCAG
>JABDLQ010000005.1 GCA_013002925.1 Gammaproteobacteria bacterium
AAACCCCAGATAACAATTCTTGAATGTCCGTGCATGATGCTCTCCTTCACGATGTCCTGATACGGCCTGCCACTGACGGCATACGGCAGGACTTGCTACAGGATTGATAATGACAGGACACCCATGAACACAGACTGAACGAACCCTGACCGGCAGTTGGAAGGGCTCATGATTTTGCAGCCACTCACCTCACGTTCAGCTGGGGTTCAGCCTGGAGAATTTTCACGTGATCTCGAGCAAAAATGATCTGCGATTGTCACTGCGCAACCGGGATAGCTAATGGGTCGTGTCAGCGTGACTGCAGATGCGTCAACCAGTTTTCAATTTGGCGGCGGCTGGGAACGTCTGCAATTCGTTTTTCTTTGCTGTTCACATGTTCCAGTTTATGCGCCAGCGATTCAGGATTGCGTTGCGCCAGATCGTCAACCGAATTTACTCCTGCAAAAACGAGAAACTCAGCAACCTGTGGCGACAATTCCGGGATTCTCAAAAATTCCGCCATCCGCACCCACTTGTTGATGACAAAATCCTCGAGCTGCAGTTCATCTGCCAGCGCTTCGCATTGCTGTTGATCCCTGGCGACGGCCAATAAATCGTCAATCGACTCAATGCCAATTCCGACCAGCTTATTCACGTGATTGTCGTTCATGCCGACCAGGTTGGTAAGCTGCGCCTCGGCGGAGACAGCGCGCCCTTTGTTTGTGGCGGCGACACTCGTTGTCCCCGCTGCACTCGCCGGGTCTGCGGACGTTGCACGAGTTGACTTTTTGGCCACGCGGTTGGCGCTGGCACGGCCAATTGTCCTGCCCCAGATCAGACCAATCAAAAGACCGACCAGGAACGCAACGGCCAGCCACAAATGCAGATGCTCGCTCAACTGATAGTTCGCAATCAAATCCTGAATATTCATGAAAACTTCGATAGCTTGCTAATTTGGGTCGATAGTATGCCACACACAAGATCACGCAAACTTCATTCGAATCCCGAGCGCAGCAAATATTTCGGCTTCCTCTTTGAGACCGAGCTCTGTCAGGGGCCGCTTCTGCAGCCAGCCGCGGGGAAACCGGACCCGCAGGCAATCACCGTCAACCTGTGCCCGAATTTTTGGTACATCATCCACCTGCCGGCCGCGCACGATGACGACGGCAATGCGCAATACCGCCAGTAATTTGGGCAAGCGCTCGTTCCACGAGGACTGCGCCGCCATGGATGGCAGAGGTGGAACGCGCCGGCGGTGGCCAGCGATGAGCCACGCCAGCCGTTGTTGCAGATTGCGTGAAAACCCCGGCAAATCGGCGTTCGCGACGATATATCCGCCATGACGATGATAGTGTGAATGGGCGATGCCCAGACCAATCTCATGCAGCGTAGCTGCCCAGCGCAGCAGCTGCCGGCTTTGCCGGCGGGGCAAATGCCACTCTTTGTAAACGCGCTTGAACAGCTTTAACGCGATTGTTGCGAGTCGCTGAGCCTGGTCGGGATCGGCATCGTATTTGTTCGCCAAGACCCGAACACTGCGTTCGCGCGCGTCCTCCCCGGACCATTTGCCCAGCGTATCGTACAACAGACCTTCGCGCAGCGAGTAATCAGTGGGCGTCATCGACTCGATGTTTAACGCGTCAAAAATCCGCTCCATGATCAGCAAACCGCCGAGGAATACCGGTCTGCGGCGCTCCTGCAAATTATTCCAGGAAACCTCGTCCATGTGTTTAAGCTGCAGCAATTGATTGCGCAGTCGACGCATGCCATCAGCAGTGATCGCCGTCGCCTGGGGGTCAACTTCCGTCAATACCTCCTGGATCGCGCGCGCCGTACCCGAAGATCCAAAAGCGTACTTCCATCCCAGCGCTTTCAATGGCGCCACCACGGGTGCAATCTCCTGGTCAATTGTCAGCCTGGCTTCCTCGAGTTTACGGCGGGAAATTCTGCCCCCGGGGAAAAACACACGACTGATACTGACGCAGCCCATAAAAAGACTGTACATACGCTGCGGCTCAAAGCCCTGCCCCACGATCAGTTCGGTACTGCCACCTCCGATATCCACGACAAGGCGGCGTTTGCTGGAGGGCGGCACGCTATGGCTGGCGCCCAGGTACACCAGGCGTGCTTCTTCGAGCCCGGAAATAATGTCGATGGAATGACCCAGATGTGCTTTGGCCCGTTGCAGAAACTCCGCGCCGTTTTTTGCCCGCCGCAGCGTGTTGGTGCCAACGGCCACTACATCGTTGGGGTCAAATGACCGGAGTCGTTCGCCAAAGCGCGACAGACAATCCAGTGCCAGCTGTTGCGCGTCATCACTGAGCAAAAGATCACTGGTAAGCCCGTCGGCCAAACGCACCATTTCACGCAGACGATCCACGAGCGTCAGGTGCCCGTCTGCGTATCGCGCGACGACCATGTGGAAACTGTTGGATCCCAGATCTACCGCAGCCAGCACCCGCGGTTTGTGCTCGTCGCTGCGCGGTTTTTTCTTAATGACACATCCCAGCAGGCTTCAGGCTGGGCCGGACCAGGGGCAGGTCAGGCCGAGAACGAGGAACCACAGCCGCAGGTTGTGGCGGCATTGGGGTTGCGGATAATGAACTGTGCGCCTGACAGATCTTCCCGATAATCGATTTCCGCGCCCATCAGGTATTGAATACTCATCGGGTCCACCAGCAGAACTACCCCAGAGTTTTCCACCCTGGCATCGCCCTCTTCTTCGTTTTCATCAAACGTAAAACCGTACTGAAAACCGGAACATCCACCCCCGGTAATGTACACCCGGAGCTTCAGTGCCGGGTTCTGTTCCTCGGCAATCAATTCGCCCACTTTATGTGCAGCGGCATCGGTAAACACCAGCGGTGTCGGTGGGCCGACTGAAACATCAGTGGCAGATTCTTTATGAGCGTCCATAGATCCTCAAAATTGGCGTATGCAGCCGGTCAGGCCGATTTTTTGCTGCCCGGCACACGCACGAGTTCCTCGTCTTTAACGGCGACCGGGGTGGGATTAACAACGGCTGGCTGCCCCGCAGGTTCGTGGATCAGCTTACCATTAATCTCGGCGCCAATCGCCATTTCAATGAGATTGTAAAATACGTTACCTATGACCCTGGCGTTGGCGCCAAGTTCAACCCGTTCGCGCGCTGACACGTCGCCTTTGACGGTGCCATCGAGGATCACCTGTGGCACGCTGACGCTACCTTCAACTACACCTTTCTCGCTGATACGCAGGACCGAATTGGATTCCAGTTCCGCCTGGATATTGCCCTTGATATAGCCATCAATGTGCAAGCCACCGCTAAATTCCATGTCACCGTTGACCCGGGTATTCGAACCGATCAGGGTATCGATACTAGAGGTGGGTTTACGCTTGTCTTTTTTTCTGCCTAACATGTTCGTTCTCCTAGGAGCTTTTTACGGTCCAGTCAAAACTTTGTTTGATGGTATCCGCCGTGTTTCCTTTGGGGTTGACTTCCACATTCACGCGCTGCGGTACAAACCCGTCGGGCAGTAACAACTGTCGCTCAAAATTCTGAAAGTACCGAAAAGAAAACCCGAATGACAGATCCGCTTTCGTGCCGCTGATCAGATCAGCGACGTCGTACGTTACAAAAGTACCATCCCGGGCGCCCTCTATGGACATCGAGACGACCCCGGAAATGCGCCGATCTTTTTGGGCCGCTGCCTGAACCAGTACTAACCGCATCCTGTATTCACTGGCGGCGCCGGCAGGCGACACTTCAAAGCGCTGTATTTTTAAACCGCGCTTGCCGTCCTGCGGCGCTACGATTCCACGATAAAACGCTAACTCTTCCTGCTGCTGCTGGATTTGCGCCTGCAAATCACCGAGCGCTTTTTCAACTTTGGCGTATGCCTCACGATCGATGTTCTCTCCCGTTTCCAGCAACGCAATGCGCTCGCGCAACGCCGTGTTAATGCTGCTGAGTTCGGACAGTTCACGATTCAGGTTGGCCTCTGTTTGCAACGCAACGCGTTGGTCGTAACCACCCCGATATTGACCGTATTTGAACATCAAAAACGCGACACCTACCGTGGCCACAAAGACAAGGGTCCACAGAACACCAAGCCGTTTTGGCTGATGCGGTCGAACTACCAGTTTCGTATTTGGCATGAATGTGCGCGTTTTTTACAGCAAGCTGTTCATGGTACTGAATTTATCCGGCAAAATAAAAGCCAAACCAGGACCGGTTCTGGCAAAATGCGACCTGGCCCACACTTTAATTACGAATTCCCCCCGAATTCGCGTCAATTTGTCAGGGAGCCTCACCGGATGGCCTGGATAAAAACGTTTCATATCGTGTTTGTGGTGAGCTGGTTCGCAGGATTGCTTTATTTACCAAGGCTTTACGTCTATCACTCCACAACAACCGATGCGCTTGGCCACGAGCGTTTTCTGATTATGGAGCGTAAGCTCTTCATTCTTATGACTATTGCTGCTGCTTTGGCCAGCGTCTTCGGCATTTGGCTGGTGGTGATAGTCCCTGCATTTCTGGCATACGGCTGGTTGCATGCCAAACTCGGCCTCTGTGTACTGCTGCTGGCCTATCACTGGCAATGCTCTCGGCTAAACAAGGATTTTCGGTTGAATAACAATCGTCACAGTCATGTCTGGTACCGCTGGTTTAACGAAGCACCGGCCGTTTTGCTGATTGGTATCGTGGCGCTGGTGGTCGTAAAACCTTTTTGATCAAACAAAGTTCTGAACCAGTGGCCGGCAGTATCGCGGTCTTGTCCGGTTCGCATCGCCTGGTCAATGGCGACCATGATCCACTGCATCTGGTGCGGGCCACTATGGAGGACAACGGGTCGGCAGTTGCTGAGCGATTGGGTCTGTTTGTTCGGATCGATCGCAGTATGGGTGTGCCCGACTTTGCGTCTTGCTTGTTTTTAATGGAATGACGCTTTACGGATAAGCCCTTACACGGTAGTCGATACGAATTTTCGGCTACAAAAAACTTTTCAGTTCATTAAGTGCTCGTTTGTATACGTGCCGTTTGAAGTAGATCACATGATTCACCGGGTACCAGTAGTCGACCCAACGCCACCGGTCAAATTCGGGGTTCTCGTGATGATCAAAACTGATCTGTGCCGCGTCCCCGGCAAACCGTAACAGAAACCAACGCTGCTTCTGGCCAATGCACTCAGCGCCCGGACCCTGGCGCCGATACCGCGCCGGAAGCTTGTACTTTAACCAGTCCCCGGTTTGACCCAACAACTCGATATGGTCGGCGGTCAGGCCGACCTCCTCATGCAATTCCCTGTACATGGCCTGCACCGGGTCTTCGCCGGGATTTACACCGCCTTGCGGAAATTGCCAGCCGGACTGGCCAGCCCGACGCGCCCAAAAAACCCGGCCACGTTGGTCACAAATGACCATGCCCACGTTTGGCCGGTAACCGTCGGTATCAATATTGCTGCTGGCGGCATCGTGGTTGTCAGACGAGTTCGGCATAGGTTCCTTTTCTTTGTCCCGATTTTTCCATACTAACAGATGAACCAACAGTACTTTGCGTGACCGCCAGTTAACTTATTTACTGTTAACTTCTTTTTCGAAGGCCGGCATCCTCGTTTCCTGCCAGCTGATGCGCAACTGATCTGCTACCTTGAGATCATGGCGAGATGGAATACGCACCAGCAGTTTCTCACCACCACCCAGCTCAACCTCGCATTCGGATTCCGCCCCCTGAAAACGCACCGCGCTGACCGTTGCATTGATGCCCTCGCCAATATGCACCTGATCGGACCTTACCGGCACGTTTACGGGTGTCCCTGCCGGCAGATTTACCCCGGACAGCTGCCGCACCTGGCCCAGCGCCGTAACGACCTCGCCATTAGCGCCGATCGTCCCCGTGAGAAAACGACAATCGGCCATAAACGCTGCCACGTATTCGGTTACCGGCCGATGGAACAACCCGGCTGGAGTATCCCATTGCTCAATTCTACCCGCGTGCATGATGCCAATTTTGTCTGCAACCATCATGGCCTCTTTCTGGTCGTGCGTCACCCACAGCGCCATTGTCCCGCACTCTTTGAGTATCCCGGCCACTTCCTGTGCGAGCCGGTAGCGCAAATCGCGATCGAGGCTTGCAAAGGGCTCATCGAGCAGTAACAACTGTGGCTGATTTGCCAGTGCACGGGCAAGCGCCGCACGCTGCTGTTGCCCTCCCGACAGCTGATGCGGATAGCGTTGACTCAACGTCGACATGCCAACCAAATTCAAGACTTCTTCTACGCGCCGCTGACGCGCCGGGCGGTCCCACTGGTGCAAGGCGAAGCCGGCGTTTTGCGCGACATTCAGGTGAGGGAACAGCGCATGATCCTGAAACACCATGCCAACGGCGCGCTGGTGTGGCGGCAGAATTTTTCCCGGCTCACTGAACACCACTCCGGCGAATTCGATGCGACCTGAGTCGGGCTCCTCAAACCCTGCGACACAGCGCAGCAAGGTTGTCTTGCCGCAGCCGCTGGCACCCAACAGGCACGCCA
>JABDLQ010000012.1 GCA_013002925.1 Gammaproteobacteria bacterium
GCGTGGTGGAGACCAGGGTAAAGCCGCTGGGCAAGTTGTCAGCGACAGTAATTCCGGTGCCGTTTACCGGGCCGTCGTTCGTCAGTGTGACAGTGAAGGTAACATTGTCACCCACATTCGGGTTGGCAACGTCAACGACTTTGGTGAGACTCAAATCGGCAAACGGATTGGGCACAATCGGCGCATCATCCTGATCGTCTTCGGCCGGGATGTTATTGCCCGGCGTAGAATCCGGATCGGTATTGGTCGCAGCCGTGAGCTCGGCAACGTTAAGATAAGGACCGGTGGGGTTGACCGTGGCCGTGAGTGTTCGGACGACCGCGGTACCACTGCCTAGTAAAGGAAGCGTCGGCCACGTGACCGTTCGGGTTGCCGGATTGTACACGCCGCCATCACTGCTGCTGACGTAGGTTAGTCCTGCCGGCAGGCGATCTTCCAGCACCAGATCGGTGCCGTCCCCGGGGCCGGCATTCGCCATCGTGATGGTGTACTGCACGTTAGTGCCGACGACCGGCGTCGCATTATCCACCACCTTATCTACTGATATGTCCGCAGCGGGTAGAAATTTTACGTCATGAATATTGATCAGCTGCAGAGCAGGCGTCGGGTTGGTGGTGTTGTTGCGATACGTGATGGTTACAGATCGAATATTGCTCTGCGGAAACATGATGTTCGCCGTGCCATCGGTTGACGTTGGCGCCGAGCGGGCGTTACCGGAAAGGATACATCCGGGATTTATATCGAATGAGGGTGCAGGTGATGGCAAGGCAAAATCCGCAGGAGGCCTGCCGCCCGCGGTACAAACCGGTGTCACCGTCGCACCCGCGGTCGTCTGGGCGCTGACCTGAACCCAGTCACTAAAACCTATATTCCCGGTGAGCGGGTCTCGCGGTCCCCGATCTATATCGAAGATATTGAAATCAACCCCTGAGATTCCGTCTGGAAAATCTGTGAAATCCAGCGTGACAGTGACGAAGTTGTCATTGGTCAGAGGGTCAGGGTTACCTGGAGGGACCGTCAGATACTCGGTTTGAACATTCAGGCTGAACTGATTTGCGAGCAGTCCGCCGGTGTTGATATTTTCAAGGCCCGGTGATGGGTTGACCAGTGCCAGATTTCCGCCCCGCCCGCCGGCGTAGGTAACGACAATATTCCGGCCGCTG
Source organism: Gammaproteobacteria bacterium (assembly GCA_013002925.1). Lineage (GTDB taxonomy): Bacteria > Pseudomonadota > Gammaproteobacteria > Steroidobacterales > SZUA-146 > SZUA-146. The sequence continues at coordinate 1,164 of JABDLQ010000012.1, forward strand.
ATAGTGTACGTCTGGCTCAAAGCAAGAGGCGTCCAGGCAACAGCGTCCCAGTCCAGTACGCGTTCCGCGGTCTGCGCGTGAGCAGAACCAGCGAAAGCCGTCAGCATCACAAGACAGAATACTGCAGAGCAGCGCTGCAACGCGTTAACAAAAGACGGGCCAGACAGGCGAGCCTCATACTGGCTAAAATTCATAGCCGATCCCCCGGATGTCCGACTGATTGCAAAAACAGAAATGTATTGCTTACTCTGCTTGCTGCAAGTTGAGTCGGCACATCGATTGTCAGGTTAATCATTCTTCCCAACCGCTCGCTGTTTACAAATTGGAAAAGGGCCATACCGAACCTTTTCCAATCCGCGTACCCTAAGCAAAAAGTTGGGTTCTGTTTTGTCACCGTTAAGAATAGGTGACATAAGGCCATGATGCCAGTCGTTCGCCAAAAAATAGTGTCAAAGAATACTAAGGAGTTGTATCGGCGCCGCAAAAAAACTGCTGCTGATTATGTTGGCACTCCCGGCACGCTAAAAAACCTGACTATTGTTGAGTGTGTGACGTTATGTAATTAAATTTGACTTTTTTTAAAAAATAGTGTTTCAAATTTGTAATGAAGCTCACAGAACTCTGGTTATTGGTCAGGTCTAATAGCTCCCATATGTAAAGACAACCAACAAGAAAGATTTTGTTGGCGTGCATTGAAAAGGGCAAGGTCGTAAAATGACCACGCAAAGCCACCGGTCTGAACAGTAATACAGACAGCGGGGTTACCAATGCCGGTTGTTATGTTATGCATTGCGAATATGCATCATGACTATCTGTATTTTTTTGACGTTTTCGTCATTTCCCGTGACCCCCGGTTTTGCGCCGGCAATTTGTTACCTGCCCCCGTGTGATGAAGCAATTCAGATACGGCATTGCATTTTAATCTGAGAATGCGGCACGCAGTCGTGCCAAGGAGCAGGAAATGAACTATTCGGCTAATCCTATAGGCGCCATGATAGCAGTTGCTATGTTGGCGGTTAGCGGCTGCAGCGGTGGCGGATCGGAAGTGGTATCGACACTACCACAGGTTGATGATTCAGCCACATTGACGCTTTCCGGGTTAGTGACGGATGATCCCATCGTCAATGCAGATGTTTCGTTCATGGTAGGTAACCGTGAATTCCCCGGCGGAGTTCCAACTGGCTCGCGGGGAGAATTCCAGCTGCAGGTGGTGTCGGATAATCCTGATGATATGGTCGTAGGCCGGGCACATGACGCTGCAAATGGTGTGTATCTGACCGCTGTGCTGGACACGTTTGAAGGCTGTATAAATCGAGCCGTAGATAACGTGGTGGACAACGTTAAAGTCACCAATATCACAACAGCACAACAGGTGCTGGCTGAGCGTTTGGCTCTTGATGGCAGCATAGACGGCTACGCCGAATATATGGAATTGTCGGAGCAGATCGATGCGATGGAGTTGTTGGAACTGGCGGCATCGATCAAAAGCGTGGTGGAAAACATCAATGGCACGGTTTTGCCTTCCGGATATGAGAATACGCTGGAGTTAGCGCGCGCTATTGCCAGCGGTTCTTCTACCTTTGACAGTGATGTTGAATTGTTGAACCCCGGGACGCTGGCATTTGCGCGGGATAAATTGCTTAACGATGGTCATGCCACTGTGCCGTTCAGCGGCGGCGATGCTCCTGGTGTCTATGCCTCTGTCGGTCAGAATTTCGTTTATGCGGTTTTTGCCGACGGTAGTGCGATGGTTGAACAGTTCGATGATACGGCGATTCCCGGTACGCCGAGCTGGAGTATCACGGACAGCGGTAGCCTGCAGGTGAATTTCGTCAACTTCCGCCGCAGTGCAGACCGTCTGACGATCATGGGTAATGCCGACAATCTAATGCATGTAGTTGCCGACGAGATCGACGGAGCGGGCGCCGCGGCTGGCAGGGACGCAGCGACGGTGAAGAAATATCGTTTTGGCCCGGCCTTTGACGCAGCTGGTGTTCCAGGGACGGTGGCTGACCCGTATTTTGTGCAGGATGACCTGGTGTTTGCATCCGATGGCACCGGCGTCGCGCAAAATCGCGCCAACCCGGCCAATCAGACCAGCTTTGCATGGAGTATCAATGCACAGGGCAATCTGCACCTTGAGTTTGCAAACTCGATGCGCAGCGTAGAATTTGTCAACCTGGTTGATAGTGATGCCACCACGGTGCTGAGTATTACTCGTTACGACAATCAATACCCGGCACTTGCAGTGAACACCTGGGGTTCCTGATCCGATACGTCAACGCACGACACCGAGCGATGACGAGGCAAGCGTGCTGCGGTTGGCATCAGACCTCCGACACTGCAGCGGCGGACTGGCCCTGCGCCGCCAGCCGCAAGCACTGATCATCAGGTAATACACCACAGCTGCCCACCGGTTTTCATAACCGGTGGGCTTTTTTTATGCAGCAGGAGGCGCCCGCATGCAACATGCGATCGATTGCTGCCGGGCAAACCAAATCATCGCGTCGAAAACTCCGGCGTACAGAGATTGATCGTGCCAGCAAGCTCCTGCGGTCCGGCAGCAATTGATAATCCCGGCTTCAGCGGCGCGATCGCCTGTGTTGTGCAAGGCAGACTGTGGTGCTTCGATATCAATTGCACCCGGCAGGAAAAGAGCGAGTGCATGATGGTGTCCGGGTTTAGAAGCAGCGACGGACCGGTTGATAATCGGAACTTCCGCGCTGCAATCCCCTATACTCTCCGCGGCAGTCTCTCGTTACTCGGCTGCCTATGCAATAGAGGCAGAAGGAACAGGCTTTGATTACAGCCAAAGATCAGCATTCGGAGACTCGGGACGGGGTGATTGCTGCCGTGATCGCCTACACTCTGTGGGGTCTTTTCCCGGTTTATTTCAAATGGACCGGACAGGTCAGCCCTGCCGAGATGGTCGCGCATCGCGTGGTGTGGGCCGTACCCTTTGGGGCAATCATTATTATAGCCCGCAAACAACTTGGCGATGTTCGTGATGCACTGGCCCATCTGCGTACGATCGTCTACCTGGTACTTGGCGCGATTCTGATCGCGGCCAACTGGCTTTTGTATGTCTGGGCCGTGCAGAACGGACAGATTTTTCAGGCCAGCCTGGGCTACTACATAAACCCGCTGATGTACGTCCTGGTGGGTGTCGTGGTTTATCATGACCATCTCGGGAGACTTCAGAAAGTGGCGGTTGCGCTGGCATTGACAGCGGTGCTGGTGCTGACTTTTCTGGGCGGTACGCTGCCGTGGATTTCACTGGTGCTGGCAGCTTCTTTTACCGGCTATGGTGTCATTCGCAAACACCTTGCAGTGGCAGCAATGCCAGGATTGTTTGTCGAAACACTGGTGCTGTTTTTACCGGCGGTGGCGTATCTGGTTTACGGTGTGAGCGCTGGAACGGCAGCCATCACTACGGCGTCACCGGGTCTTGTTGCATTGCTGATTCTGGCCGGGCCAGTCACTGTTCTGCCGCTTTTGATGTTTGCAATCGCAGCGCGCCGTTTAACGCTGTCCACGATCGGGTTTTTGCAGTTTATTGGTCCGACGCTGCAATTTCTGATGGGGTTGATCTACGGTGAACAGCTGACGATTTACTATTTTGTCTGTTTTGTGTTGATCTGGGTTGCCGCGTTTTTATACGCCTGGGATCTGTGGTCGCGGGGTCGCACGGTGGGCAAAGCACAGCTAACCCGCCCGGGATAACGCACGAGCTTCGCCATCTGGGTATGCCAGTCAGTCACTATAAAATTCCTGCCAAATCGCATTGCAGCGAGCGGCTTGTAAAACGCAGCCGGTTTGTCACGTCTGTAGGACATGCGCACGGCAAGCGCGCAGCGATGGCGTTTATCGATTCCGTCAAAACAACGTATGCGGATGCGAATCATCACTGCTGGGCGTATGTTGCGGGTGCTCCCGATGATGCCTATCTGGTCGATAAAAGTGATGATGGCGAACCGCGCGGAACCGCCGGCAAGCCGATGCTCAACGTGGTGCAACATTCCGGGATTGGTCAGATAGTGGTCGTCGTAACACGCTACTTTGGGGGTATCAAGCTGGGTGCGGGTGGGCTGGTGCGGACGTACTCACAGTGCGTCAGCGCGGCGCTTTTACAACTGGAAACCACGGCATTTGCAGAAATCATCCGGGTGGAGTTGCAGCTGCCTTACGCGGGTCTGCGTCGTACCGAACGCTGGTTAAAAGATGCGCAGATTGTCGTTGAAAAACGCGAGTTTGATGCGCACGTAAACCTTCTGGTCCAGGTGCCACTGCACCGGTTGGCAAGCGTTCGTGCCGAGTTTGAACAGTTCAGTCGCGGCGAGTTTCGCTGGCGTGTACCGGATCCTCCTGACGACGACTAGCGTAGCAATCGGGTGCAGCGAAACCCATCATTCAATTTTGCTAATGGTCGTGCAAAGTTCATTTTTGGTGTGACTGCAGCCGGCCACTGATTTCTGCTAGACTAAATCCTGATCAGCGTCTATCCCGGAGGTGCAATATGTCAGCGCATGCAATTCAGGATCTGGAAAAACAAATCTACGATCTTACGCTCGAGCTTAACAAGTTGCGGCAATCGAATCCCCGGCAGGCTGTAAAAAACTACACGTTTGATACCGTCGACGGTCAGGTTACGCTGCTGGATTTATTTGCGGGAAAAGACCAGTTGCTGGCAGTGCACAACATGGGGCAGGGCTGTCGTTATTGCACCTTGTGGGGCGACGGTTTCAATCCGTTTCTGCCGCATCTTGAATCTGCCATGTCGGTGGTGATGCTGTCAAAAGATGACCCGCAGTTGCAGCGCCGCTTTGCCAACTCGCGAGGCTGGCGTTTTCGTATGGCCTCCCATGGTGGCCGTGCCTACATCAAAGAACAAACGGTGTCGGCAGGATCTGAAAATTACCCGGGCGCAGTTTGTTATGAGCGTGAGGGCAATGACATTTATCGCAAAAATTCCTGCGTATTCGGACCAGGTGATCTGTACTGCTCGATGTGGGGGCTACTGGCACTGGCCGGTCTGGACGAGAGCAGCTGGACGCCCCAGTACAATTACTGGCTGGCGCCAAAAAAACTCGATGACGGTGGCGATAACATTCTGGAGTAAGGCGGCCGGCCGCGCGCCGTATGACCAGCAACTACGTGCAGCCCATCCATGAGCGACGATCAGGATTGAGCGGCTGCGCGCAACTCGCCCGTCAACTGTGTGCAGCTACACCACCGGTTGCCCGCAGTTCCTAAAAAATGGCTCTGAAAATCGTGAAAAACACAATGGCGAGCAGCGCCCCGACAGGCAACGTAACGAGCCACGACATGAATATCTGGCCCACGACCCGCAAATTGATGGCGGCAATGCCGCGGGCCATGCCCACGCCCAGTACCGCGCCAACCAGCGTATGCGTGGTGGAAATCGGCAGGCCGGTACCCGATGCCAGCACAATGGTCGTGGAGGCGGCTATTTCCGCGGCAAATCCGCGACTGGGTGTTAACTGGGTAATGCGCTCACCCACGGTACCCATCACTCTGCGGCCATAAGTTGCCAGACCGATCGCGATCCCCAG
>JABDLQ010000014.1 GCA_013002925.1 Gammaproteobacteria bacterium
GCTTGATGCCGTACGCGCAATCATTCCCCTGTGCCTGTTTTTGTACGTTGTGCTGCGCATTGTTCTTCGGCAGCCATTGGGCCGCGACTCCGACGTAGGCATTGGCGTTACGTTTGCGCTGGCCGGCATGGCGTTGTTTGGACTTGGGATTGGCCTTGGCCTGACACCGCTGGGCGGTCAGCTCGGAAGCAACGTGCCGCTGACCTTCGCCAGCATCGTGCCGTGGGGTGGCGACTACCTCGAGCAGGCCATGTTCACAGAACACTTTGGAAAAATTATCGCGGTGGGATTTGCGTTTTTCCTCGGTTACGGTGCCACGCTGGCGGAGCCCGCGCTCAATGCGCTGGGCGACACCGTGCAGCGCATTACGGTTGGTGCATTTCGTAAAAAACTGCTCATGCAGACTGTGGCGGTCGGGGTTGGTGTTGGTATCGCTGCGGGCGTGGTCAAAATTGCCTACGACATACCGCTGATTGCCATGCTGGCTCCGAGTTACGTTGTGGTGCTCGCGCTTACGTTCATTTCACCGCACCATTTCGTCAATTTTAGCTGGGACAGTGCAGGTGTCACGACGGGCCCAATTACCGTTCCGCTGGTACTGGCCATGGGTCTGGGCATTGGGGCAAACGTGCCTGGCGTGTCGGACGGCTTCGGCATTCTGGCTCTTGCGTCGGTTGGCCCGATCATGACCGTACTCACGGTGGGACTGTATACACAGCGGCTGTCTCGGCTGGCAGGTGAGACGGATACGGATACAGTCGAAGAAACAGAAACGATCGAGGTGACTGCGTAATGTCTACACACGAAAGCACTTTCTCAACCGTAACTGCGCTTCTGCCCAGTAACCGTTCCGGCGATGTCATCGATGACATTATCGCGCAGCATGGAGCGAGTGCGCTGCTATGGCGCGCGCGCGGTACGGTGCTGCACGACCAGTGGTGGCAACGCTGGATGCCGCCGATCAGTCCAGCCAAGACCATGCTGCAGATGCTGGTGCCCGACGAGGACGTGTCGCGTGTTATTGATGTAGTCGTGAAAAAAGGTCGACTTCATCAACAGGCGACCGGAGCGGTGTTCAGCATGCCGTGTGAGAACGTGTACTTTGGTTCACAGTACCATCACTGGCCAAAACCTGAGTCAAAGGCAGAGTCGGAGTGGTCCTTTGCAACGGAAAAAAAGCTTGGAATCATTTATTGCATGGTGAGCCAGAGTCGCAGTGATCGCGTGTGCCGTGCGGCGATCGATGCGGGCGCACACGGACCCATCGTGCACTACTGTGAGGGTCGCGGACTCCGTGACCGGTTAGGCTGGCTGCGCATCACCAAGGAACAGAATCAGGAGGTACTGATTGTTCTGGCCGAGCAACAGTACGTCGAGGGAGTCTTTGATGAGATGGCAAGGGTCGGTGAGTTCCACCGGCCGGGAAACGGCATGATGTATCGTATGCCAGTTGAACACGGCATGGTCAACTTGCCCAGTCGGGTGTCAGCGCATAAGTACGACGCCGACATGCAGCAGATCATTCGTGCTATTGATCATCTCTCGGGTCATTCACACTGGCGAGACGCCGGACAGAATCATTCATCAACCCACGATAATTCTGGCCAGGAGACCAGCTCGATTGCTAACGAGTTGGCTCTTCGCGATCAGGTGCGCATGTCCGCCATCGTGCGGCGTAGCGAGGCCGATGCGTTTTCCGATCTGGTTCTGGAAGCCGGTGCGCCCGGTCTCACGGTCGTTCAGACATTCTTTTCTGCGGCGGAAGAGGGTTGTCAGATCGCGGGTGCAAGGGTTAACGAAGAATATTCACTCTATCGCTCCATACTGCGCCCTGAAGTTGCAAACCGGGTGTGCGGCGCTGTTAAGGAGGCCGCCGAACACCAGGGGATCGACGACTTGTGTGTCTACACAAACCCGGTGCCAGCAGTTGCGCGTTACGTCCCTGGAGGGAAAGAGTATCGTGCTCCGGTCAGCCCGTTGTTAACGGCACCTGCTCAGGAAGTTGCACGCGAAACGTGAATCAGGATGTAGTGGGAAGTCGGGGTGTCTATGATCTCTGACCCATACGACTCTGGCACCGCCCTGTCGGATTGTGACATTGTGGCAATGTAGCAGCCGCCGAGGTCTGGTTGTCTCTCGTTTCTTAAATTGGGTCTTTAGTAAACCGCAACGGTTGCGTAACAAGCGCAGCCTTTGAGCGAGTCGACTTCGCATACCTTGATGGTGCTGGGATGGCACCGGAACTCCAGGAGATCTGCGTTAGCGCCATAATTTTCGACGCTGGCACATCCTGCCTGAAATGCGATTAAACATCCTAGTATGAGTATTTTCCTTTTCATGTCCTGAGCTTAGCTCCGATTACTGCCGCGGCCTGAGACCTGAATCACGATACTAATATAAAAAAAATGCGAGGTGTCATACAGGTGAAACATTTGTATGACTATAATCCATTGAGGATGTTGTATTTAGCCGCGGATAATCAATCGCTGCCGTTAGGCATGGTTCCGGTTTTTGCACGCCTTCATCCCCGATGGCGCGTGGCGCAGTCTATTGATATTATTTAGGTTTCTTTGTTGGGGTCCTAATAATTGACTGAATGCGAAGATCGCTTGTGTGAGAGCAAAAAAATGCGCACGTGCATGACCTGTGAGGTTTAAAAAAAACATGTCACGTAACAGACCACTATTGATTATTACAACAATGTTACAGGGTGGGTGCGCTTCTTATTAGTGATTCGATCGATTTGGCGTACAGATCTCGCATGATAAATGTAGCGTTATATCGAACCGGGCATGGCCTGTGTTCTGGTGGTTAAAGAAGGCTGGTTATCCTGGCGGTTGCCGGTTCTGCGCAAACGTTCGAAAGAACCGGGTTTATTGCCCAAAAGACAATAAACCTGACAGGTACGTTGGCATTCAGGCGTGTTTTGCCAGTCTAGTTCCCAAACCTGAACTGAAACCCGACCGAATATACGTTGCTGCCCGATGATCGGACAGGGATCACTGACAGATCGGACGAATCACTGACGCTACCGAATGCATCGGGAATCCGGAGAGTCGCAAAGTTATCGGCTGCTCACGGTGCTGAATACTTCGCGGAGCATGGCTCGTGCATCAGCCTCAGTTGGGCCGGTGTAACGCTCTGGTCCCTCGAAGCGTCTTGGCTGCAGGCTGCCTATGCTGGGATCGCCAACCGACACCCGGGCCTTGTATTCCTGAAGTTGTTCTTCCAGAAAACGGTGCGCGTAGTTCCAGTAGGGGATGGCTTCGTCACGAAGGTATTTACGCTCTGCCCACAGTTCCAGCACCATCGTATTGTGCTCCTCGGTGGTCATGTCTTCGTCGCGGTAGCCGGTCCAGTATTTGTTCAATTTGGTGTCCAGCTCGTTGTGCCGGTTCTTTACAGACGCCAAATGCGACCCTGCGTTTGACACTGCGGAATTAAAGGAAAACAGTTCCAGTCCGCGGTTGTGCGCGTCAAGGAATGTCTCTTCGTTGTGATATTCGCAGACGCCGTTGTAGGCTTCACCGCGCTCGCCGAGGGCGTAGCCGGTGTGAGGTGTGCAGTAAAAACCCAGGCCATTGTGGCGACCTTTGTCATAAGCCACCCGGTTCATAACATAACCATGTTTTGCGCAGGCTTCGTTGCGTTTATTGGCTTTTACGAGAGTTTCGCCTCCCGAACCATCCTGGTAACCCAGTGCACGCCAGTCAGCGGTTGAGCATTCGTCAGCAGACATCGTTGCGCAGCCTTGCAACCCGATTGCGGCCATTATCAGAAGAGTGATTCGTTTCATTGCGTAACTCCCTTTTCGTGCGGTGTCTGATGACCCTAGCAACAACGCTTCATGCAAAGTGTGACTCTGTTCTCATAGCGACCGGGAACAGGGGTATTCACTGATCGGGATTCCGCTTTATAAAGAGGCTCTCATACTTTAGAGTAGGTGCGCGTTTACATAACCGGTGCGCGAATTACCGAGTCTGTGGCGATCGGAAGTTTGAGCGACTGTTCTTTCACTCGGCGACTTCGATTTTTTCTGGCCCAATACCTCGTTTGGGTTGCGAGCCCAACACGCAAACGGATGCTTCATGAGCACAACTGCACTCAAGGTAACGATTTTCGGAGCGGGCTCTATTGGTTGTTACCTGGGCGGGCAGCTCGCCGACTCCGGCGCACAGGTTACATTTGTGGGCCGGGAGCGCTTCCGGACGCAGCTTGCCGAGAACGGCCTGACTCTGACCCACTACGCCAGGGAACCAGTCCATGTTCCGTCGGACGGGATTCAGTTCAATACGGATACCCGCGAGATTCACGATGCGGATGTCGTATTGGTCACCGTCAAGTCTCAGGACACGGCGGGTGCAGGACTGGATCTGAACCATACTGTGAACAGGGATGCCTTAATCATCAGTTTCCAGAACGGCGTCGGCAATGCCGATCGGCTTCGAGAGGTCATGCCCGGATTTACCGTGCTGGGTGCCATGGTGCCGTTCAATGTGACGAGCACTGGACCGGGAGAATTCCACTGCGGAACCGAGGGCGATCTGTGCATTGAATTCAATCCATCCGACAAGTTGATGTTGCTACAAAGTTGCTTTACGCAGATCGGGCAGGGTTGCTTGTTAAGTGACGACATCGCAGCCGTCCAGTGGGGCAAGCTGTTAGTGAACCTCAACAATGCCCTGAATGCACTGACCGGAAGCACGCTGTATGCCGGACTCGTGCAACGAGATTATCGCCGGGCACTCGCGCTGATGATTGAGGAGGCACTGCATGTTGTCCAAACCGCTGGTATTAAGCCCGAAAAGTTCGGCAAAGCTTCGCCCGAAAAAATGCTGAAGATTCTGCGACTGCCGAATATTCTGT
>JABDLQ010000050.1 GCA_013002925.1 Gammaproteobacteria bacterium
CGAGAATGAGTTCCGCGGCGTAGTTGCGGCTGCCAAACAGGGCTTCTTTGAGAGTGTCGAGCGTGTAGCCTGCAGCGCCCAGACCATCCGTGCCGTTCAAACGCTCCTGAACCTGTTTAATACCCAACCGCGTGCGCAGGCTGCGTGCAGATCCCTCCGCTCCAGCAGTTGGAACAATGCCGGTGATCGGCATATCGGGATTCGTAAGCCAGTGGTTGTCATTGGAATTGGTTACGTAATCCTGCGTAATCAATGTTGGCAGTTCACTGGCCGGGACGATGCCTGGCTGAGAAGCTGAGGGGTCGACTTGCCACGCACAATCTGACGTGGTGCCATCCAGCACTTTGATGTCGGCTACCGAGGCCAGCACGGAACCCACTCCAGTCGCTGAGCAGGCGGTAAGTTGCGCAGCGCTGACGTTCGGAATTACCGACAGATCGCCGTAAAATGCCGTACCTGTATCACTGGCTGCTACCGTGTGAACCCACGGCAACGCAGTGAGATCTTCCAGTACCCCGATAAACTCATCCAGATTGTCGGCGTTGTTCATTCGGAAAAACTGGTTGATGGCGCGCGTATTGGCGGCATTGGCATCGCCTATTGCAAAAATAGTTACACCAGTGGGCCAAATGCCAAAACCCAGGAGTGGGCCAATATCCAGCACCCAACCCTGTATGCTTCGATAGAAGGTGTGACCCAGCGTCGTACCGCTGTCGTCCACTTCAATAGTGACCGGGAAAGTCTCCATTTCCAGCTCTTCGCCATCGTACATGTAGCGGGTTGGAAAGCCCGGCACCAACTCCAGCTCAAAGAGGGTAAACCGATCGGCAGTCGATACCGTATGACTCCAGGCAAAATTGTTTGTAAAACCGATGTTAACCAGCGGCACCCCTTGTAACGAGGCGCCCATTACGTCGACTTCACCCGGAATCGTCAGGTGAACCTGGTACCACCGCAGTGGCCCTTCCCAGGGAAAATGCGGGTTGCCCAGCAACATGCCACGCCCGCTCTGGGTTGCGTTAGAGCCAAGCGCATACATATTACTGCCCAGTTCATGCGGGTTGAGTAAACTACTGAAGCCGCTCAAGTCTGCCGCCGCCAGACGTGACTGCAACGCCTGACGCGCTTTTGATTGCTGTTTGATTGTGCGTAGCAGCGGCGTTGTCGGGGGTTGGGCGCTGACAATCAAACCCAGTATAGGTCCACCACTGGCCCGCAATACCAGTTTGTAATAGACCTTGAGCAAATCTGTATCGCTGATTTCGCGTACCCATGGCTGGCCCCGACATTCCAGCGCTACATTGTCTGCCCCCGTTTCCTGCAAATAGCGATTGTATCCTGCAGCAAATCCCTGTATGCCATCGATAACACCTGCGTCCATTTGCGCCGCTGTAGCTGCAATAAATTCTTCATTATTGACCAATTTATAGAACAGGTCACTGTCTATGCGGCCGGTACTGGCGCCAAAATACTTCGACTGCTGACCATTCGCCTCGACCACTTCACGTGCAAGGATGCAAATATTATCTGCCGCGTACGCATAGCCGTATCCGTACCCCAGCCCTGCCCAGTCATTTGCCTTGATATGAGGAATACCGTAAGACGTGCGACGGATTTCAGCCTCGAATGTAGTGCTCGCTTGAACCATCACCTGGCTACCAGCGACGACCACTAACGCCGCGACGATCCTTGGTAATATCGAGTGCATTTCATTCTCCAAATTGATGTGGATGCATCTGCCACACAGACACCGTTTTATTTATAGTTATCGTGTTTACCGACCCAAGACAGCCGCACGATTCAGCACCGCGTCAATTTATTGTTCGCGTGTTTATGCAGAAATTCTGGCCCGCTGATGCGGCCGTGTCAATTTGACTTGCGGATTTACCTGTTTATGTAAAGCGTTACGCCCCACCGATTGCCGATAAATACCCAGCCAGTGGCGATTCATCTGGTTATAAGGCCGTTAGCGGCCAATGGTGGGGGTTTGTAGCACTGTCACCTGATTTTATTTCTGCAGTGTTTTTCCGCAAAATTTTCGCAATTATCAGTTGCACCGCAGTCTTGTAAACGCAGCGCAACAAAATAATCTGGCAAATTTTATACATACTTCCCCGTAGATTGAGAGATCAATCACGACGCTCAAAATTTCCGTTTGTTAAGATTTGTCACCTCTCGTTCATACAGCCACAACGCTTTTTTTGGTGACATATTTTGTTTGCTGATTAAGAACTGCGACACTCAAAAACAGGACTTTGAAAACCAATGGAAAATGAATTTACAAAGACAGTAGTGATGGACAATCACAGTGCCGAAACATCTGCTCGTCAGACAACAACAGACGACTCAAAGATCGCCAGTTCATCAATTGAACCCATGCAGTCGTCCACCGAATCGGAATTTGTAAGAACACATGCCTATCTGACATAAGCCCCGGTTCCATCCTCTTCGTGTTTCAGGTTTTCAGAGACTGCAAATATTCAGAAAAGTCCGCACCAAATTGCGGATGCGCACACGCCAACTCAACGGTTGCTTTCAGGTAGCCGAGTTTATCGCCGCAATCATATCGGGTACCATCAAACTGATACGCAAATACTTTTTGGCTGTGCAATAACCTGCTGATGCCATCGGTGAGTTGAATTTCACCACCAGCGCCACGCCCGATTTTCTCAAGCTGGTCGAATATTCCAGGTGTCAACACATAGCGACCCACCACCCCTAACGTAGACGGCGCCTGTGCCGGGGATGGTTTTTCCACAATGCTGGCAAGTTCACCTACTTGATCGGAAAAACTTTTCACCTCGGCTATCCCATATTTATCAGTTTGGTCCCGAGGCACATCCTGCACTGCCAACACACTCGCACCCTCTTTTCTGTATACCGTCTGCATTTGTTTCAGACACGACGGTTCAGCGCTGATCAAATCATCCGCCAGATGAACAAAAAACGGCCGATCACCAACAACCGGACGGGCACACAGCACGGCATGACCCAGGCCCAGGGGCGCGCTCTGACGAATGTAGATGCAATCAGCCCATCCGGGGACGAGCTGCCGAATACTCTCGAGTAGCTCCTTTTTGCCAGAGGCTTCCAGTTCACGTTCCAGCTCATGATCCTTATCAAAATGATCTTCAATGGCGCGCTTGGATCTGCCGGTGACAAACACCAGCGTTGATGCGCCTGCATCCAGCGCCTCCTCTACCGCGTATTGAATTAAGGGCTTGTCCACCACCGGCAACATCTCTTTGGGGCTGGCTTTGGTGGCTGGTAAAAACCGCGTACCACGACCCGCGACCGGAAAAACGGCAACTTTGACAACACTACTCATGGGGGCTTCCGACTGTAAACTGGCGCCACACTATATCACGACAAGGATATTTCAAAACACGTTCACGCGGGCCTGGTATGACCCGGGATTTGATTAGTCTGAAGAGCCAGATTAATCCTGTCTCAAACCCCGGGTCAACCAGATCTAGTGGCCCTTGGCTTTGCCGACCTTGATGTTGTCACGATTAATATCGACGGTGCGCAAGCCGATGCCTTTAACCAGTGCCAGCTCGTCTGCACTGGCAAAATTTCCGTAGGTATCGCGGTGCTCAACAATCGCTCGGGCTTTTGTCAAACCGATCCCTTGCAACTCCGTTGCCAACGTTTGAGCATCAGCGCTGTTAATGTCGACTTCACCGGCAAAAGTCGACGGCACTGCCAGTAACACCAGCAACACAGATAAAATAAAATATTGCACGGTACTCCTCCTTGAATATGACTGGGAACGAGCATCGATGCTAGCAAGTTGCATACAGCCGGACCCGCCGCAAATCTCGCCGATTTGCCAGGAATTGCTATGCGGTCAGCCCGCCGACCGCATGCTCCCTCCGATTAACGCCGTAATCGGACGCGTGGTATCCCAGTTTTTACATCCCGGACATTGCCAATAAAGAACATTACCGGAGTAACCGCATTCCTGGCATTCATACATACAGCGATTCCCGACCAGATCACTCAGCACTCTGCAAATTCTGCGAATTTGCGCATCCGTGAGCTGTTCTACCTGCGGATTATCGGCATCGGCCACGGCTGCCACAACGCGTCCTGCAAAACTGTCGACGGCAAAAAAACTTCGCAACGAATCCATGATGAATGCATGGTCATACAGCTTGTGCGTCAGCGCGGCCAAAGCAACAAGCCGTGTTAAATCCGGCTGCTTTTTCAGCATTTGCCGCAGGATTTTGGCCACGTTTTCATCGCCTCCGACTGCGCGCAGACACTGCAATAACCGTGGCAGCACCTCGATGGCAAAACTTTCATCCTCTTCGATCATCCATCGGTACAGCTTTGTTGCAGCACGAAAATCATTCTGCACTTCGGCGACCTGGGCACGCATATAGGCGCTGCGCAAAAGCTGTGTGCCATTGACCCGCGCTTTGCGCAAATGACTGCGTGCACCAGCAAGATCGCCAGCGTCGATCGCTTGTTGCGCCAGTTCGCAGTAGGCGTGAGCCGCTCCACCATCGACATGTGTCGATGAATTGACACCGAGTTTCCTCCGCACCTCAATCGCCTGTGCCCAGTCTTTTTGCAGCTCGTATATCCGAATCAAACTGGCCATGGCACGTTGCCGCTGCCCAGGCACTGCACACAATTGCAAAAACAGTTTTTCAGCACGATCAAACAGGCCGGCTTTTTGATAATCCTCGGCTAATGCAAACAGCGCCTGATCACGCTGCTGCCGGTCGAGA
>JABDLQ010000053.1 GCA_013002925.1 Gammaproteobacteria bacterium
TATTGCGGGGAGTCGGAGCGTTTTCCGCCGGCGGACGCCCACTGATCAGCTACCTGCTGTTTGAACAGGGCTACTGTCAGGAACTCATCGATCTTGGATATCACGATGCAATGGTCAGAAAAGACCGTTTGTTGCCGTTTCTGACCGGTGCGGATGTCCCCAACCTCGATGGTCCGCGCCATATCCGCGAGGCCCTGTCGTATCACTAGGCCGGCCATCTGCAAGACACACCTATTGGTGACCCGGAACGCCCGGCCTGTGTGTTGCTCGCCGGTGACACCGCTTGTTTCAGCCCCAGGGACACGGCCGAAACGACCTGGTATCAGGTCAGGAAATAAGCGCCAAGACCCAGGAACGCGGTGAAGCCCACCACATCAGTAACGGTCGTCAGGACCACACTGCCCGCCAGTGCCGGATCGATGCGAAGTTTCTTGAGCATCAGCGGGATCAATACACCGCCGATGGCTGCGACCAGCAGGTTGATGATCATAGCGCCGGCAATCACAGCCGCAATTTCCCAGGATCGCCACCAGAAAACGGTCACCACGGCGACTACCGCTGCCCACGCAAATCCATTGAGTGTGCCAATGGCCATCTCCTTGAATAACATCCAGCGCGAGTTGGAACGCTCGAGCTGACCGAGTGCCAGCCCGCGAATAACCAGTGTCAGGGTCTGGGTCCCGGCTACTCCGCCCATGCTGGCCACTACCGGCATCAGCACGGCAAGGGCTACAACTTTTTCAATTGCGGCGTCAAATATCCCAACCACCCAGGCGGCCAGAAACGCCGTGGCCAGATTGACGCCCAGCCAGACCGCTCGGCGTTGGGCACTGGGGACTACCGGTGCAAACATGTCATCCGCTTCGTCGAGGCCAGCCATACTCATCAGCGAGTGTTCCGCCTCTTCGCGGATCACGTCCACCACATCGTCAATCGTGATACGCCCCAGCAGGTGGCCGGCGTGGTCAATGACCGGTGCCGATACGAGGTCCAGTTTTTCAAAAGCATCCGCAACCAGGCGTGCTTCGGTATTGGCATCGATTGCCGCCACGCTGTCATCCATAATGTCGGCAACCGTCAAATGAGCGTCATGGGTAATGAGCCGTGTCAGATGTACAATGCCGAGATATTTGCCATAGCGATCGACTACAAACAGCGTGTTGGTGGTGTCCGGTACATGCTGTAAAAATCGCAGGTAGCGCAATACCACCTCCAGAGTCACGTCGGCGCGCACGGTGATGGTGTCGATGTTCATCAAGCCACCGGCGACATCCTCTGAGTACCCCAACACCATTCGCAACCGCTCACGGTTTTGAGAGTCCATCGACGTGAGCACACCTTGCGTGATGGCCTCCGGCAGGTCGCCGAGCAGGTCGGCCAGATCGTCGACCTCCATTCCCGTGACGGCTGCCATGAGTTCAGCACTATCCATGCCTTCGATGAGTTTCAGTCGTACCTCATCATTCACGTGGATCAGAATTTCACCCTCGTCGCTGGGGTCCAGCAGTCCCCATACGATATTGCGCTCTTTTGGTGGCAAAGCCTCGAGCAAGTGCCCGATTTCCGCCGGATGCAAAGTTCGCAAAAGTTTTTGAATGGGGCGCAACGTGCCAACCTGCAGAGCGCTGCGTAGCGTCTCAAGGCGTGATGGTGCGTTGTGTTCGGGTTCGTGGTTCATGGTGTGCAAAACTCGCTTTTCCCTGTGCGGCAGTGTAGCCGGATCATTGGCGGTTGTCGCCTGCCGTGCAATTGCTTACAGGGAGTTGATTTTGTCGAGTAACTGCTGGGTTTTGCGGGGGTTGGCGGCACGCCGCATGGCGCGTGACAACCGGGTCACCGCTGCAATATCGGTTTGTGTCACTGCATGTTTTACATCCGGAATACTGGTTGGGTGCATGCTGAGTTGCCGCAGTCCCAGTCCCAGCAACAATCGGGTATAGGCTGGTTCGCCCGCCATTTCGCCGCAAAGTGACACGGGGATACCACTATGATTGGCCGCTTTAACGGTTTCGTGAATAAGTTGCAGGATGGCCGGGTTCAACGGGTCCAGCAGCGGTTGGATGTTTGCGTCATCGCGATCCATCGCCAGAGTGTACTGGGTGAGGTCGTTGCTTCCAATGGCCATAAAATCTACCAGTGGAGCAATCAGGCTGGCCGAAACCGCGGCTGATGGCACCTCAATCATTACGCCTACCCGGATGTTCTGATCGAACACTCGCCGCTGTCGTTTCAAATCTGCTTTTGCCATGTCGATCATTTGCAACATTTCGCGAACCTCCTGCACTCCCGACACCATGGGCAGTAGCATGGCAACTGGTCCGTAATGCGCGGCACGAAGAATTGCGTTCAGTTGCGGGCGGAAAAACTCCGGATGTCGCAGACACAGCCTGATGGCGCGTAATCCAAGTGCCGGTTGTGCGGAACGCGGCACTACCTGTTCTATACCCGGTAGTCGCCGGCTCGACCAGACATCCATAGTTCGCAATACCAATGGTGCGCCTTTTACTTTGGTTACCAGGCGTCGATAGGTTCGCAGATGCTCTTCTTCCGTAGGTAATTCCTCGCGATTTAAAAACAGCGATTCGGTCCGATAAAGGCCGACCCCTTCTGCGCCCAGTTTGCGCGCCTGGTTGTACTCTTCGACACTGGCAATATTCGCAAAAATTTCGATTTTTGATTGATCAAGACTCTTGTTGGTCCTGACTTTGCGCCGCACGATTTCACGGCGCCGCTGCCGCGCTGTTCGTTGCATACCCTTGAAGCTTTTCTGCGCCAGGGGGTCGGCGTTTGCCAGCACCATGCCGGTCCCTCCATCGATAATCAGACGGTCGGCTTCTTCCAGCAATTGCATGCCGTATTGCACGCGAATGATGAGCGGGATTTCCAGATCCTTGGCAATAATCGTGGTGTGTGAAAGCGGGCTGCCCTCTGTGGTGATCGCCCCGATCAGGCCCCGCTGTTCCTGGTAAATCAGATCGGAGGGCGCCAGATTTTTGCTGACCAGAATAAATTTATCGACTGCTTTGCCGGTGCTGGTAGTGCGCCGGCGACGGCTGCCCAGATGTTTCAACAGGCGTGCAATGGTTTCTTCTATATCGGTTGCCCGCTGTTTGATATAGGTATCGTCAATGCTTTCAAACATAGCCAGCAATTGATCGCGTTGTTGAGCAAGTGCCCACTCTGATGAGAACAGATGTTCGCTGATCAGGTTTTCGATGGGCTCAACCAGCGCCGCGTCGTGAAGCATGCCTACGTGACTATCGAGTATTGCAGAAATAGTGCCGCTTCCGGAGCGTGGCAGCTGCGATTTGGCCCGTTCGAGTTCTGCTTCTGCAAGCTTCAGCGCTTTGCGAAAACGCCGAACTTCGGCATCTCGTTTACTCGCGATGATTTTTTTGCGACGTACCTGTGGCTGAATTTCGTGGAGCACGCGCACCTGGCCAATGGCAATGCCACGGCTGACACCACTGCCGTTTAGCAAAAGTGTCATAGTGACTCCGGTTCAACAAGAGTTATGTGCTCTTTACAGTCTTCCAGAAGTGCCTGGGATGCCTGCTCAGACTCGGGGCCAACCAGGCAAATATTTAGTACTGTTCCGTAACTGGCAGCAAGAGTCAGTAGTCCCATGATACTTT
>JABDLQ010000089.1 GCA_013002925.1 Gammaproteobacteria bacterium
TTACGCGCGGCAGGGTTTGCCGTAACCGAAGGGGTCGGGGGACATGGTGTCGTCGGTGTACTTAAAAACGGCAAGGGTCCGACGCTGATGATCCGGGCCGATATGGATGCACTGCCGATCGAGGAAAAAACCGATAAAAGTTATGCCAGCACTGTCGTCGCGCAAGGCCGGGACGGGCAGCCAACTCCCGTGATGCACGCGTGTGGACATGATATCCACATGTCTGTATTTGTCGGCACGGCACGTCAAATGAATACGGCGAAAGCGGACTGGCGTGGCACTCTTGTGATGGTGGCGCAGCCGGCTGAAGAGCGCAGTGGTGGCGCCAAAGCCATGCTTGCCGACGGCCTGTTCGAGAGATTTCCGCGCCCGGACTACAACCTGGCGATCCACGTTGCCTCTGACATGGCGGCTGGCAACGTCGGCGCGGTCGCAGGATACTTTATGGCGAATGTCGATTCGGTCGACATCCTGGTCCGCGGCAAAGGCGGCCATGGCGCTTATCCCAATCGTGGCAAGGACCCCGTCGTGCTGGCGGCAGAACTGGTCATGGCGCTGCAAACGATCGTATCGCGGGAGATATCGCCGCTGGAACCTGCCGTCGTCACGGTTGGGTCGATTCATGGTGGCAAGCAGCACAACATTATTCCGGATGCTGTCAAGCTGCAGTTGACATTGCGCTCATACTCGCCACAGGTACGGGACCAAACGATCGCCGCCATTCGGCGCCTGGCCGAACACATGGGGCGTGCTCACGGCCTGCCCGATGATTTACTGCCGGTCGTGACAGTGTTAGACGAATATACCCCGGCCGCCTACAATCATCCCGAATTGACCCAACGCATGCTTGATGTGTTCGCAAATACATTGGGCGAACGGCATGTCGTGCCGGTAGTCAAGGAAATGGTCGGTGAGGACTTTGGCCGCTACGGCAGTGTGAAGCCGGAGATACCCAGCCTGATGTTTCGGCTCGGTACGGTTGAACCTCAGCAGCTTGCCCGTGCACAGGCACAAGGCGATATACTGCCGGGATTGCATTCTGCTTATTTTGCCCCGGACTTTGAACCCACCATTGCGACTGGCGTGGCGGCCATGACAGCAGCAGCGCTGGAGTTGCTGAAGCGCTAGCAACCGCCGTTGCGGGTACTACTCCCACCTTAGTAAGACGGAATGTAGCCTCTGATGTTTACAACGCGCCACCGTTTCCCGGAGCACATCAAGTGAACGAACTCCTGAGCCAGATCAACAGTCTTGCACTGCCACCAAAACTGGTCTTGTTTGCGGTGCTTGCTGCCGTCACTCACCTTAGCGTGGTTTTTATTCGCCGGGTTGCCAATCATGCGTTGGCATCAGTCCATGGCCGGCGTTACCAGAAACTGCGCTCAATCGGAACATTGGCGACCAGCGCACTGGTGTTTATGCTTTACTTCTTAGCTATTGGTCTCATGCTACGTGAGTTTGGTGTTTCGCTCACTGCCTATCTGGCGAGCGCATCGGTAATCGGGCTGGCAATCGGGTTTGGCTCACAGGGCGTGGTACAGGATGTTGTCACAGGGCTCACCATCATATTTTCAGATCTGGTCGATGTCGGGGACCTGGTCGAGATCTCCGGACAAACCGGCATAGTGCGGGCGATCACCATGCGTTTTGTCCGGCTTGAGAATTCACTGGGTGCCACGGTATCGATTCCCAATCGCACGATAAACAATGTCATCAATTATCCGCGAGGCTATGTACGCTGCATCGTCGATATCACCCTGCGCGGTGACGAAACCAATCGGCAAGCGACCGAGGCTTTGGCCATTCGCCTGATGCAGTCAGTGCACCAGCAGTTCCCCGCCATTTTACTGACCACACCCTCCAGTGAAGGTCGGATAAAGCTCGCAGCAGGCAAGGAATTTTTGCGCATCAAGTTTCGCATCTGGCCAAACCGTGGCCAGCCCATCGAAACAACTTACCTGCAGGAACTGATTTCTGTGCTAGCGTTAAACGACCCGGACTACAAGCCGTGGATGGTGGCCATCAGTTATGAAGTGGAGGCGGCAAAAACCCGCATTCCATCGGGCAGAGCCTAGCCAGGAGTCCAGTCGGGTTCATGGCTGGCAGTGCATCGACTCGCGTCGGAGTCATTCATCACAAAACTTAACTGGTTAATCACGCGCGCGGGGCTGCCGTCAGTGTCCTCAACCAACCAGCAAAACTGTGTTCTGTAAATTAGACGTAATGCACCCCGTTTGCTTCTTTTCTATGTCAGAAAAACATACATTATTCATGGGCTTACATAATATCGCGTATTTTTTTGTTGCATGAACAGCAACTTAAAAACTGGCTCGATTTTTGCAAAGTTTATTACAGAGACGACAGATAATCTGACGCGTAGACACTAAGGAAAGTCCATGAAAAAAACTATAACAACACGTATCGCCGCCATTGCGGCAGTGACATCACTGATGGCAGGCAGCCAGGCCTCCGAAATTTTGTATGCCCAGGACTATGCATCTGGTGCGGACAACATGGCCACGGTGCTAAGTGGCGATGGCCACGCCGTCACTTCCTTGTTAGGCGGTTATAATGGTGCCACGGATATCAACAATGATCTGCTTGGCGACCTGAGCGCTTATGATGCCGTCATCTGGAGTGCCAGCGGCCCAGGCTTTGGCGGTGTGCACGCAGCCGGACAGTTTGACGATCTGCTGACTTATGTCAACGGCGGTGGCATGGTGTTTGTGACCGGCTACGATTCGATTGCCAGTCCGACGGACCTGCCCCTGGCAGGTTTTCTGGGGGGGTCGGATAGTCGTGATTTTGGCGGATCACGGGATCCGTTGGCGATTACCGGTGCCAACAGCCTGTCGACAGGCCTGTTCGACATTCAGGGCGTAACACCGACCGGCGCCTGGGGTGACTGGGATACGCTGCTGGGTCTTGGCGCCGATACCGAATGTGTCGCAGCCGCCAATGGCGGTGCCGCCGGTGCCTGTCAGTGGAGTCTGCGGTCGCTGGGTCTGGGCGAGATTGCCTATGTATCAGCTGGCGCCAGTGGTGCCAACACAGATACTGCCTGGAATGATCCGGCAAACGCGTATAACAATGCGCTGCGGAATTTTGCCTTTAACGCCGGCACCAGTGCGCCAGCCGTTCCCGAGCCTGGTACCCTGGGGTTGTTGGGAGCCGGTTTGCTCGGTTTCGCGCTATCCCGTAAAAAGCGGGCCTGACCCGCTACACTGGCTTATCAAAAAACCCCGGTTTACCCGGGGTTTTTTTTACCCTTTCCCAACGCCTGCCGGAATGTCTGCGTGTATTTCTGATTGGCTCGATGCCTGACTGTATGAATATTTTAACACCTGAAAGCCTGAGTGCCTGAAGGCCATAACAACCAGATACCTGCATCCGCCATCAGTTTCCGCCATCGGAAGACGTTAGCG
>JABDLQ010000099.1 GCA_013002925.1 Gammaproteobacteria bacterium
CACGTGCGGCAGCGGACCAGGCCTGGTCCTGATCGACTACGATTGGCTTGAGAAGAATTACCAGCTCACTCTTGCGTGAAACTGTACTCTTGCTGCGAAACAAGGCGCCAACTCCCGGAAGTTTGCCCAGAATCGGAGTACCAAAGTCCTGCTCACGCCTGGAGTCACGCATCAGTCCGCCGATGACAATGATCTGTCCGCTGCGTGCACGAACTACCGTGTCGGATTCGCGTACTTCACTAAATGCGAGCGGCAGCCGGTCGGTCTCGCCTGACACAGTCAAATCTTTTTGTTGATCAGTAACGTCGCTAACGGTCGGGTGGATATGCAGCGTAACGACTCCGTCTGCACTAATCTGTGGGGTCACATCCAGCGCAATACCGGAGAAAAACGGTGTCAGTTCTACATCGCGGCTGGTTGTGGAAGACGTTCCTGTCACGGTGTTGCTGGACACATCGGTGACAAAAAATTCGTCGGTACCTGCCTTGATTACCGCTTTTTGATTGTTCAATGTTGCAACACGCGGGCTGGACAACACTCGTGTATTGCCTTGCGCCTCCAGCAATTCGATAAATGCATTGAAGTCGCCAATATCAAAGGCCAGCGTAAATGCGCCACCCAGAGACAGATTGTCAAATCCAGTGTATTGAACACCCGGCGCGACCGTAATGGGTGCGCCACCCAGCGTGCGGGAGTCTACGCGAAAGCCGTTGTTCCCTGGCGGTGCGCTTTGCCCGATCGCAAAGTTGTTGCCACGCGAAGTTTGTGCCACGGACACCCAGTTGATGCCAGCCTGAAAATTGTCGCTTAGCTCGACTTCGATAATCTTGGCCTCGAGTAACACCTGGCGTTGGGCGGTCGCCTGAATTTTTTGCAGATAGCCTTCAACTGACCGCAGCTGTTCGGGCATGGCCCGCACCATGATCACCCCGGTCTGGGAATTGACGACGACCCGCCGGTCGGCACCTGTGCCTACGATCATCGACAAACCCTGCTCGAGATCAGCCCAAAAATCGACAGAGTAGGATGTATCTATGCGAGACCCGGTCACAGACTGGCCGTCGCCGGTGGTATTTTCCTGATTGTTGCCAGTCGACTCGAAGGTGTTGTTGTCGCGACCCCGGCTGCGCTCGCTCACCTGCCCGGAACTTACTCGCATACGCGACACTCCGGATCTTTGCATGTCCAGGTAGTCAACCTGAAAGATGCGTGTTTGCATCGACGCCGGCATGACGACATAGCCGTTGGGTGTTGATCGAACTTCGTAGCCGTAGACTTCCTGAACGGTGTTCAGCACCTCCCCGATGGTGACGCTTTTCATGTGCAATGAGATTTTGCCGCGCACGTCAGGGTGCACTACCAGGTTGGTACGGGTGCCTTCTACGAGGCCCGAGAAAAAAGCTTTCGCATCAGAGTTAGTGACATTGACGTCGAAGCGCTCTTTGGCCGGTTGCCCGGCATCAATCAGCGTATCGGGTGGCGGCAGGAGCGCATCCGTCACAGCCAGCGGTGGCGGCGGCGGTGCTTCCTGCGCCGCCTCGGTCAGCGCCCCGGTGATCGGGTCTTCCAACGCGCTCATTCCTGCGGGGTTGCTTGCGCAACCATATAACAGGGTGATGCTTATGATGCCAGCAAGCAATCCTCTGATCTTCATCTTGGGTATCCTTTTCACTCGCGCACCTTGGCCAATTCCAAACGCGTGTGGATAATTTTGTTGCGGTAATGCAGTTTCACGGAGTGCGTGTCAATCGCACGCACAGTTGCGCTACCAATGCGATCTCCGGTCGTGACGGTTTTGCCATTGACGATCGCAACGCGACGGTTGTCGGAGACAAAGATTGCACTGACGACGAAACGCGCAACCGGCTCACCGATGGGCGCGACTATTGCATTGTCGGGGCGGGTCGGGTCGTGCAGTTCTGCTGCTGAGCTCGTGCCGACAGCTGTAAAAGCACACACCAGAAACAGGATGATTAGTTTGTTACACACCAATCCAGTCCTCCACAAAACTCAACGTGCTGATTTCGATCCGAACCCGGTTGCGTGGATAATCTTTAGCGTCGATTTCGATGCCTTGCCAGTATATTCGC
Organism: Gammaproteobacteria bacterium; assembly: GCA_013002925.1. Classification (GTDB taxonomy): domain Bacteria; phylum Pseudomonadota; class Gammaproteobacteria; order Steroidobacterales; family SZUA-146; genus SZUA-146. The sequence continues at coordinate 2,091 of JABDLQ010000099.1, forward strand.
CACGGCAATGCTTCCAGTTCTTCCAGATAATCCAGGACCGCAAGATACGGCCCTTCGAGTTCGAGCCTCAGGGTATGACGGTAAAGCGGTGCATCGTTGTCACTCTCGAGCAGGCGCTCTGCGTCCAGGTTGCGGGCACGCAGCAGGCGGAGCCCGCGCTGATTCGCCAGCATGTCCTCAAGGACCTGCGCCATTGTTGCCGGATCGAGGATTTCCATTTCTCTTGCACTGATCAGCGCATCGACTTCCCTGGCACGCTGTCTTGCCTGATCCAGTTGCGCAGACAAGGGTGAGCTGATATCCAGTTGGAGTGCGTTTGCCTGAGCGCGGATGGTTGCATCGACACGCTGGATGCGCTCGCGTGCACTTTCAATGCTCTTGATGGTCGCCTGCCCCTTATCAAGAGCCGGTGCCATGGCAAATTCAAACCAGACAAGCGTCAAAGCGAACAGGGCCGATGCGAAGACCAGGACCCGTTCGCGCAACGACATACTGTCGATGCGGTAGGCGACATGTCGCAAGCCGTGCATAATCATGGCGCCACACTGCTAAGTGCAAAGCGTTCGGAAGGCGCGCTGGTCATTGAAAAGTTGACCGCCGTGTCTGTTGATTTAGCGTCAGTATCAATCTCAAACTGGTCGAAGCGCTGGCCGCTCAGCGCACCCTCGGATGCCAGTCCCAGCAGATAGGCGGGCACCAGGCTCGGGGTTTGTGCGCGGCCTTCCAGTGTCGTATGGGAATCGGGCCCGGAAACCAGAATGCGGGTCAGCCAGAGACCCTCCAGACTGTGCTCCGCTAACGCACGCAACGAGGTAGAAAAACCGTTGGTGTTACCCAGGCCGGGACCATCAATCGATGCCAGTAAGCGCTCGCGTCGTGTCAATGCATCGAGAGCCTCGCGCAGAGTGTTGGACTGGCTATCGTCTTCACCGTGACGGGCCAGTGTGCGCGTAAGTTCTTCGAGCCGATGAGCTGCTGCTGCCTCGCGCACCTGCATTGATTGCAGGGCTTTATCCAGATCGTGTGCGTGCGTATCGGCAAAGTACCATGCAGTGCCTAATGCAGCGCTGAAGACGACCAGTACTACGGCCATCATGACGGCACCAAACGCCGGGTTCTCACGGCGCAGATTGCCCTGGTATAAATTGATTTGCTGTTTCAGATTCACGCGGCGGCCTCTTCAGTGCGCAACGCGGCGCCCAGCGCCACGACGACAGCAGCCTGCTGTTCCAGCGGTATGGGGGTGGCAAGGTCAACCACATCATTCAGATCAAGCGCCTCGACTGGTACTCCAAGTTGCGCATGCAGCAGTCCTGCAAATGCTGGAGGAGTACCGGGGCCAAGCACGATGTCTGTGATCGGCCGCTGATCGTAGTGGCTTTCAAAATAATCGAGTGAACGTTGCACTTCGAGTGCAATTTCTGATGCCGTATCGCCCGTCGTTAGTTCTCCGGCGCACAGCGAACGTACCGCGCGCAAGCCCACATCGATGCGGCGGATCAAATAGAGTGTCCCGGCGCGCGATATAATCAGCGTACCGTGTTCTTCCTCCAGGTGAAGCAGGCCAACGCCGCGAGGCTCCTGGGGCAGACAGGTCGCGATGTTGCGCAGGCAAAGCTCAGGGATATCGATCGAATCGAGTCGCAGACCCTGGTCGGATATCGCATCGACCAGTTTTTTCACGCTGCCGGGTTCGGCCGCAACCGCGTATAGCATAGGCCCACCGGACTGATTAGCCAACGCCGGAATTTCAATTGTGTCGATGACGGCATCATCTGCGGAAAAACCGACCAGGTCCTTGATGCGCCAACGTACGGCGGCCGCGATTTCATCTTTTGGTACCTGTGGGCACTCCACCAGCACCAGTTGATAAACGCTTTCGTTCACCACTGCGGTTACGGGCACGCGACGCAACTCAACCTTGTCGACAACCTCATCCGTTAGTGCGCTCCAGCTGCGTCCGCTACCGGTCGACACGGCGAAGTTATGCAGTCGAGAAACAGCACCATCACGCTCGACCAGCGCGAGCACAGCAGTCTCATCGTCGACAGCGATGCCGGCACGTAGTTTGGTAGTTGACTTGCGCCTAAATAATGACACCATCAGGTTCCTTTTGTCCTTGCAGGCCTGTTGCTTCTGCCCAGTTTTCCATCCCGGGGAGGATAGTGCTGAGCGGGTACTGACAAACTGGCAAAAGCCGGTGGACCGTTGCGCCATACACGCGCTGAAGTAGCCTGCATTCACTTCTCTGCTTTGTGCCCGCCACCGGCCCAAAAAACTGTATGCCCGGTAACAAAACGGTTACATCAAACTTTCGGGGGTGAATAAAAATACACCCCGATTATGTCGTCCGCAGGTGCCGGGGCACGCACATCCGTACATAATAAGTCCACCATACTGAATTCGAATCCGGGCGGTGTGATCTGTGTCTGGTTTCTGATCAAAACCCGTTATTTGCAGGGTTTTTCCGACCTGGTGTGTTAAGCGGACAGCGCGCAAGGATACCGACTGGTCGCTTGTTTAAAAGAAGATTTCGATTGTCTTAAGGTGAGAGTATTGATGCACAGAAACGGCGGGAATCCTCCCGGCCTGACTCTCCGGGAGAGCTAAATTACATTATGTTATTTGACCAGGCGCTGAAATTTGAACGATTGCAGTGCGGTGGTTTCAGCGGCATCACCTTGTAACTACCTGCGTCGAGTTTATTGTTCCCGGTGGTAAGCCGACACAGGATCGGGCGGCTACGCCTGCGCCAGGCATCGGCAATGTTCGGGCCACACATTGCATGCCCGCCGAATGATGGTGGTCTGCGAGGAGCAGGCTCTGGCGTCACACCGTGGGCTGCAAACTCACAGGGTGACACATATAGATTGCGGATATGGCTGCAAAGGCCCCTGATCCGGGGCGTTTACAGCTCATATCCGTTAACTGCCGCAGAGTTTTCTGCGACCACAATGTGGCGTCAAAAATCGGGCCGTATCAGGTGGCGCCGATTAATACAAAATTTGCAGTATCTCCGCTTGACGTTCTGGTCAAGGTGCAAGTTTCAGTTGCCTTGTCTGCGATTGTCGCTGCTCCTGCGACAGTAAATTCTGTTGGATCCAGCGGATTGGTGAGTAACACGTTGACCTGCGCAAGAGTGCATGCGTTGACAGTTTGAAAAGGATCTGTGCTAATTCCGGATTCGTTCAACAGATCAACCGCATTATTCAGACTGCTGGCGCTGGAAATCGATCCCGCTATATTTTCAATGCTTGCTCTACCGGCTTCGTCGCTTAAGTCGATGATTCTTGGAATCGCGACGGCCGCCAGAATACCGAGTATCGAAATGACGACCACGAGCTCGATCAAAGTGAAACCTGATTGTTGTACTTTCATAATAACGACCTTCAATATATTTACGATGTGCCCGGACTTGCTGTGATGTCCAAACCTCTTTTAGTGTGGATTGACATCATCTCAATCAACCTCGTCTGCAAATTCCGTCACACAGGTGCAAGGGTTTGCAAACGTTGGATGAGTGTAGTCGTTTGTTTTGTAGCTGTTATTGACTCAGTTCTCAGTTTTATGAAAAACGGTAGCGACGGATAAACGCGCTGTTTCACAAAACGGTATTCCGGGTGACGGCACTCAAGTGACTGACGTTTCGCCTCGATGGCAAAGCGCAGAGTGCGATCGCGTTAAGTAAAGTTTGATTAAAAAAACTGCTGTGCTGCAGAACGTACAATAGAGTGAATATTGTATGGCTGGAAAGAGTTTGGCGAGCAGCTACAACCGGGATTTGACCTGAGCGTTATTGTAAAGCCGGGCGTGCAACGCAGCAGGTGGCCAACGTGTTATGCGTGAGAACTCAGTCACGGGCGGTGCGTCACCGCAAGTGGCAGGGCTATACGATTGCAGGAGCACGATGCATTGATATGTTGCTTGATATTGCTACATATTGCGACGGTATTGCCCACCCACCGTAAACAGTGCGTCGGTAATTTGCCCCAGTGAACAATGCCTCACCGCGTCCATCAGTGCCGCAAAGCCGTTGCCACCGCTGACGATTGCCTGCTGGACGGCGGCCAGTGCATCAGCTGACTGATCACTGTGTCGTTCCCTGAATTTTTGTACCCGCTCGATCTGGCTTTGTTTTTCAGCATCCGTCGAACGAGCCAGTTCAATGGGAATGTTTTGAGCTGACTGGTCTGGTAAAAAAGTATTTACACCGATGATGGGCAGGGAACCATCATGTTTCCTGTGCTCATAATACAGTGATTCTTCCTGAATCTTACCGCGTTGATACCCACTTTCCATCGCACCCAGCACGCCACCGCGTTCTGAAATGCGTTCAAATTCCTGTAACACGGCTTCTTCAACGAGGTCCGTGAGTTCGTCGATAATAAACGACCCCTGCGACGGATTTTCATTGCGAGCCAGGCCGAATTCCCGGTTAATTATCAGCTGTATGGCCATCGCGCGGCGTACCGACTCTTCAGTCGGTGTGGTGATGGCCTCGTCGTAAGCATTGGTGTGCAGGCTGTTGCAATTATCATATATCGCAATCAGGGCCTGCAACGTCGTGCGGATATCATTGAAATCCATTTCCTGGGCGTGCAGTGAGCGGCCCGATGTCTGAATATGGTATTTGAGTTTTTGCGAACGTTGATTGGCGCCGTATTTGTCGCGCATGGTGGTTGCCCAGATACGCCGTGCAACGCGCCCCATTACGGTATATTCAGGGTCCATGCCATTGGAGAAAAAGAATGACAGGTTTGGCGCAAACTCATCGATGTGCATGCCCCGGGCCAGGTAGGTCTCTACATAGGTGAAGCCATTGGCCAGGGTGAAGGCCAGCTGTGAGATCGGATTAGCGCCAGCTTCGGCTATATGATAACCGCTGATGGATACCGAGTAGAACTTGCGGATGGAGTGATCGATAAAGTATTGCTGAATATCCCCCATCATGCGCAGGCTGAAATCCGTCGAAAAGATGCAGGTGTTTTGTCCCTGGTCCTCTTTGAGGATGTCGGCCTGGACTGTGCCGCGCACATTCGCCAGTGCGTAGGCACGGATGTTTGCAGACTCCTCGTCATTTGGTGCCCGGCCATGTTCAGCCGCAAAACGCTCTAATTGCTGGTCGATTGCGGTGTTCAGGAAAAACGCGAGGATAGTGGGTGCCGGGCCGTTGATCGTCATCGACACCGAGGTGCGTGGATCACATAGATCAAAGCCGTCATAGAGTGCTTTCATGTCATCGAGCGTGGCGATGGACACACCCGCGTTGCCAATCTTGCCGTATATATCCGGTCGTGTGGCCGGATCAAACCCGTACAGCGTTACCGAGTCGAACGCAGTCGACAGTCGTTTGGCTTCGGAATGTTCCGAGAGCTGTCGAAAGCGGCGATTTGTGCGAAAGGCATCACCTTCACCGGCAAACATGCGCGCCGGATCTTCGCCTTCGCGCTTGAACTCAAACACGCCGGCGGTAAAGGGAAAGCGACCGGGTACATTGTCTTTCATCAGCCACTTGAGACGTTCGCCATCATCGACATATGTCGGCATCGACACTTTTGGAATACGGTTGCCGGACAAACTGGTAAAACTGGTGGTTTGAGTCAGCGATTTGCCAGAGGGCAGGGTGATCTCCAGGGTGTCACCTGCATAACGTGCCACCAGATCGTCCCATTCTGTCAGCAGCTCTTTGGCTGTATGCGACAGCGCCTGATCAGTACGGTCGGCAAGTTTCTGCACCGCAGCGGATTCCGCACCGCTTTCCTGCAGCATTTCAAGCGTGGCACACACCTGCTGCCGCGCACGTGCAGCCTGCGCCTGTTGATTTACGCCGGCGTGATAGGCACGCACCGTTTCGGCGATTTCTGCCAGATAACGCTGGCGCTGTGCGGGTACGATAATGGTTTTTTCTGAAGAACTGCGGTGTCCGACTGTCGGTAGTATCGAGGAATAATCGGTGAGGCCCTTGTCGCGCAACAAACCGAGCAAATGCTGGTAGGCTGCGGTGACACCATCGTCATTAAAACGCGCAGCGATGCTGCCAAACACCGGCATTTCATCCGCCGGTCGGCCAAACTCCTGGCGGTTGCGCTGTACCTGTTTGGAAACATCGCGTAAGGCATCGTCGCTGCCCTTGCGATCAAATTTGTTGATCACCACGATGTCGGCAAAATCCAGCATATCGATTTTCTCAAGTTGGCTTTGTGCCCCAAACTCCGGGGTCATCACGTACATTGACGTATCGACATAAGGAACGATTCCGGCATCTCCCTGCCCGATTCCAGGAGTTTCGATAATAACCAGGTCGTAGCCACTGGCTTTTACGGCATTCACTACGTCACCCAGATGTGATGGCACCTCTCCGCGCGTGCCACGAGTGGCCAGCGACCGCATGTAGACATTGGGCACATAAATCGCGTTCATGCGGATGCGATCGCCAAGCAATGCACCGCCGGTTTTACGCCGCGTTGGATCGATCGCAATGACGGCAATGCGTATGGTGTTGGCACTGTCCTGCCGAAAGCGCAAAATGATTTCGTCGGTTAGTGATGATTTGCCGGCACCGCCGGTGCCGGTGATGCCAAGAACGGGGACAGTGGCGGCTGCAGCTTCAAGTGCAGCCAGCTGTTGTGGTGAATACAGACCGCGTTCGATCGCGGTAATCACCTGCGGCAACGTTGTATCTGACGGATCGGCCAGTTGCTCAATCGCCGGAGGCTGCACAGCCGCCTGTACCGCCGCAGTGCGGGTCATCATGTCGTCGATCATGCCCTGCAAACCGAGTTGCTGACCGTCATGCGGCGAGTAAATGCGTTCGACCCCGTAGTCGTGCAGTTCCTGGATTTCATCAAAGACAATCACACCGCCACCACCGCCGAATACGCGGATATGAGAAGCGCCCTGCGCCTTGAGTTTGTCGATCATGTATTTGAAATATTCAACGTGACCACCCTGATAAGAACTTACGGCAATGGCCTGGACATCCTCCTGGATGGCCGAGGCAACGACTTCGGCAACTGAGCGGTTGTGGGCCAGATGAATGACTTCGGCACCTGAGGATTGCAGGATGCGACGCATGATATTGATCGACGCATCATGACCATCAAACAGGCTGGCGGCGGTGACAAAGCGCAAAGGGACGTCCTGTGCCTGGGCGGCGCCGTGGGGCGGTTTTTGAACGAGTGGGCTGACATTGCTCATGCGCTGTGTCCTTGAGTCATATAAAGGGTCATGGTGTGAACAAGCTGGTCGTGCAATTGTTTGATACCTGCATGATCATCGGGGTGTGCCAGCCAGTGATAGGCAATCCCGATAATTGATGCGCCGAACTGCCCGGCGATCGCGTGTGCATCCAATTGTTGGTCGGCTGCCCTGGTCCGATTGGCAGCGTTGACCCAGGTCGCAACATCATCGCGCCGTCGGGCGTCGATGCCGAGTACGATGTTTTTGGTATCGGACTCAGGTCCCGCCGAACTAAACCATAAAATATAAAACGCGCGCATATGCTGGCCATCGGCCAGCAAGAAACGGTAATGCGTATGAATCGCGGCGTGCATGGCAGCCAGTCCGGTTTTGCCGGCCGTAGCGGCGGTCAGTTGCTGCAACCACTGCTCGCCAACCGAGCGCACCACAAATTCAAACAGCCCCTGCTTCGACCCGAAGCGGTATCCTGCCAGGCCCCGGCTGTAGCCGGCCCGCTCACCGACGTCCTTGAGCGTAGTTTTTTCCGGGCCGTGCGCAACAATGAGCTCGACGGCCGCGTCAAGCATACGGCGGTCCGAGCGATCCGTGCGTTCGGCATGAGTCTGGCGCGGGCGTCCGGCAGGTGCTGGGGGCATGATAGTTCCATTTGCTTGCGTCAAGCAAGTATATTCTCAACACGCAGACTATACAAGGCCCAGCGAGAACCATGTAACCCTATGTTTTTATATGATTATAGTTATTTATTCCCAGGAATATCGCATCCGGCGCAATGACATTGCAGCAGGTTCAGGGTTCAGGAAATCGGCTGGGCAGGGCGGCGCGTGACGGCACCATCGCAAGGTTGGCGTCGGCAGCTGATTTCCAGCGCCTGCAGATCGCTGACCTTTTCATTGAAATAATTGCTGCCGATCTGAAACACCGCGTGATGCGGGTCGCGCTGATGAAACTGGATTACCGGTGACAGCTGCGTGCCGACCGGAAAATCTTCGTCGGTCATGATTTTCA
>JABDLQ010000123.1 GCA_013002925.1 Gammaproteobacteria bacterium
TCTTGAGGTTGAGCAGGGCCACCGTGTGATCGAAATCGGCTGTATCGAATTACTCGACCGCCGTCATACCGGCAACCATTTTCATCAATACATCAGCCCCGAGCGTGAAATCGATGAGGGCGCGTTAAAGGTTCACGGCATCACGCAGGAATTCCTGTCGACCCAGCCGTTGTTCCAGGACGTGGTCGAGCAGTTTCTGGATTTCGTCCGCGATGCAGAACTGGTTATCCATAATGCCGAATTTGATATTGGTTTTCTGGACTACGAACTGGCACTGACCGGCAAGGACTTCGGCCAGATGGCCGATCATTGCCAGGTGCTGGACACGTTAAAGGTTGCGCGCCGGATGCACCCGGGTCAGCGCAACAGCCTGGACGCATTGTGCCGCCGCTATGGCGTATCCAACAGCGGCCGTGATCTGCATGGTGCACTGCTCGATGCCCGCCTGCTGTCCGAGGTCTACCTGGCGATGACCGGCGGCCAGGCGAAGTTATCACTCGACAACGACGCAAGCGGCGACGTTAACGGGGCCGGGTCTCCCGCCCGCATCGAACGTGCCGGCCTTGAGCTAACAGTGATACGATGCACCGATGACGAGCTGGCCGCGCACGAGGACCGGTTATCGCAACTGGATGCTGCCTGTGAGCAGGGCAGCGTCTGGCGCCGGTTGTCTGGTGCATGAATCGGCGGAGTTTTGACCTTAAATTTTTAACATTTGGCCTGCGCAAGGGACTCTGATGGCACGCACAATAACGCAAGCATTTTCGCGCAACTTTCTTGGTCACTCACCCGAGTGGTACAAGTTAACGATTATCGGGTTTTTAATTATCAACCCAATCGTCGTACTTGTAGCTGGTAATGTCATTGCCGGCTGGATGCTGGTGCTGCAGTTTATTTTCACGCTGGCGATGGCGCTTAAATGCTATCCGCTGGCGCCCGGTGGCCTGCTGGCTATAGAAGCGATCATCCTCAATTTAAGCACGGCCAAACATGTCTACGAGGAGACCCTGCACCAGTTTCCGGTGATCATGCTGTTGATCTTTATGGTCGCCGGCATATTTTTCCTGAAAGAGCTGCTGCTTTTCACTTTCACCAAAATCATTCTGAACATTAAATCCAAAACAATCCTGTCTTTGTTGTTTTGTGGTGTTTCGGCCGTTTTGTCGGCATTTCTTGATGCTCTGACCGTGACAGCCGTAATTATTACCGTCGGCAGCGGGTTTTATTCGGTCTATCACAAGGTGGCATCGGGCCGATTGTTTCATCACGATGATCACGATCATTCAGACGATGAACTGGTGCACTCCGAGCACCGGACAGACCTTGCCCGGTTCCGCGCTTTTCTGCGGCAGTTGATGATGCATGGCGCGATCGGAACCGCGCTGGGCGGCGTCATGACGATTGTAGGTGAGCCGCAAAACCTGTTAATTGGCAAGGTCGTGGGCTGGGAGTTTGTCGAGTTCTTCCTGCGTATGGCGCCGGTTTCGATCCCGGTGTTCTTTGCGGGCCTGGCAACATGTTTCGTGGTCGAAAAATTCCGCATCCTGGGGTATGGCGCAATCCTGCCGCCGGCGGTGCGAGCCGTGCTTGAGGAATATGACGCTGACCAGACGGCCAAACGCGGCCTGCTCGATAAGGCGGTGTTGATCGCGCAGGGCTTTGTGGTCGTAGTGCTGGTTTTTTCACTGGCGTTTCATATTGCCGAGGTCGGCGTGATCGGTCTGATGATTATCGTCCTGGCGACTTCACTGACCGGCGTTACTGAGGAAGGCCGCATTGCCCACGCATTCGAAGAAGCGTTGCCATTTACCGCGCTGCTGGTCGTGTTTTTTGCCATCGTTGCAGTAATCAATGATCAGCAGCTGTTCCAGCCGGTCATCGAATGGGTGCTTAGCCTCGAGGGCAAATCCCAAATGGCGATGTTCTTTATCGCCAACGGCGTTTTATCGATGGTCAGTGACAACGTTTTTGTCGCGACGGTATACATCTCCTCAGTGCAGGATGCCTTTACTTCGGGCGCCATTACACGCGAACAATTTGAAAACCTGTCGATCGCGATTAACACCGGCACCAATATTCCCAGTGTCGCAACGCCCAACGGCCAGGCTGCCTTCCTGTTCCTGCTGACGTCGGCGCTGGCGCCATTGATCCGCCTGTCCTACAGCCGGATGGTGCTGCTGGCATTGCCCTATACGGTGGTAATGAGCATCGTCGGCCTGCTGGCTGTCATATACATCCTTTAGCGGGATTCATCAGAGCGCCAACATGAAAGTCTTGGTTACAGGCGCTGCCGGCTTTATCGGCATGTTTGTCGCGCAACGCTATATCGAGCGCGGCGATGAGGTTACCGGTGTTGATAATCTCAATGATTATTACGACGTCAAACTGAAACAGGCGCGCCTGGACCGACTGCAGGCGGCAAATAATTTCAAATTTATCCATGCAAACATTGCCGACCGCAATGCAATGCGTGAGCTTTTCGCTCAGCGTTTTGACCTGGTAGTGCATATGGCGGCGCAGGCGGGTGTGCGGTATTCAATTGATCACCCGGATGTGTACATTGACAGTAACGTGACCGGATTCGGGAATATCCTCGAGGGTTGTCGTCATGGTGGCGTCAAACACCTGGTCTATGCCTCGTCGAGTTCCGTTTATGGCGCCAACAAGCAGATGCCATTCTCGGTGCACGATAATGTGGACCATCCAATATCGCTTTACGCTGCAACCAAGAAAGCCAATGAGCTGATGGCGCATTGCTATGCGAGCCTGTACGAATTGCCGGTCACCGGATTGCGCTTTTTTACCGTCTATGGCCCCTGGGGCCGCCCGGACATGGCCCCGATCCGGTTTGCTGAAAACATCATGGCCAACAAACCCATCGATGTTTTTAATTACGGCAAACACCGCCGCGACTTCACCTACATCGACGATATCGTTGAAGGTGTTATCAAGGTTGCTGATCAGCGCGCAAAACCGGATCAGGACTGGTCAGCCCTGAAGCCCGATCCGGGCACCAGCTTCGCTCCGTTTCGACTTTACAATATCGGTAACGGCCGGCCGGTCGAGCTGCTCCGTTTTATCGAGCTGCTGGAACAATGCCTGGGGCGCAAGGCGCAGAAAAACCTGCTGCCCATGCAGC
>JABDLQ010000152.1 GCA_013002925.1 Gammaproteobacteria bacterium
CTTCACTGACCTGGGCGCGCTGTGTGTAGTCCTGGTAGGCCGGAATCGCGATAGCGGCCAAAATACCAATGATTGCGACAACAATCATCAGTTCGATCAACGTAAAACCTTTTTGAACTGTTTTCATTTAACTTTCTCCTGAATACGTGGGGTCAAACTAATTCCTGCCATGGTTACCCCTGGCTGCCCTGTATGAAGCAAAGACCGTGCCAACATATTCCGACGATTTGCAAGTGCCTGTTTTCATGTGTAATAAATTTGCCAGTGTGAACTGTCTCACGGTTTCAGGTCCATGAAAACACTGAATAAAGTGTCACCTGGTGTCAGTTAGTGACAAAAATTGTCAGTCATTTGCGGCAGGTGACCACACAGATAAGTAAAATTCGCAACCGACATTCGCGGTCCCGGTTTGCCACTGGGGCATCCTGACAGCAGTCAGATACCGCTCTCATCTGATGCGGGATTGTCCGCGTTTTATTCTCCGCAGGTAACGTGCAAACCCATCAGCCAGACTGGTGCGGGATTCAAAAGGTTATTTTTTTCCCGTGGCTACGGTGGCGCTGCGGGGGGATGGGTTGGCATGGACAGTTTACCGGGTAATTACCCATGCCTGTTATAAGCAATTTCTCTTTGGTGGGTGCCGTATTTGCGTCAAATGGTGTCGGTGGTCTATTCATCCACAAAACTTTGGAAATGATTTGGCCGCCTGTGTCACCAATAGGCACTACTTCCTGATAATTGTTTCTCGGCTTCTTCCAATAGCTGCATGGAATTGCTGCCCGTATTTGCTACGAGCAACGTGATCAGCGCGTGATTTACAGCGAGCGCTCCCGTCAGTGACTGATAAAAGGATGGCGACTTGTTGAACGTGAGAATGGTATGCACTGCCGATCGGGCGACAGGTGATACCAGCTTGTCGGTGACGGCAATCACTTTCACCTTTGCCGAGGCGGCATATTCGATCGCATCAATTGTCATTTTTGTATACGGGTCAAACGATATAACCAGCATGCAATCGTCTGAACTCATGCCGCGAAACTGGTCCGCAAACATTCCTGCGTGAGATTCCACAAGCCGTGAGTTATCACGAAACAGTTGGTAGGCGTAGTGGAAATAAAACGCAGCTGAGTAGCAGCCTCTTAATCCCAGGACATAGACGCGGCGACTCGTGCGAATTGTTTCTGCCGCATCAAACAACACCGGAAAGTTTGCGTCGCTAATCGAATGCTCGACGTTGGCGATGTCCTGTGTGCGCAGTTCAGCATAGAGATCCGACGCGTGCTCGGCACCGCGCTCCTGTACGTTTTTGAACTGCGAAACATACCCGGGTCCGGTGTTTCTGAGGCTCTGAACAAAAGGTGCCTTAAAACTTTGATAGTTCTTGAAGCCTAATGTCCGGCACATCCGACTGATAGTCGCGGGCGTGACGCGCGCTGCTGTTGCGACGGCGCGCATGGATTGCAGACCGACTTCTTGCGGATGATTCAGCACGTAGTGCGCCGCACGCTGCTGCTGAGGAGAAAGGGTGTCCAGAGAATCGTTTAAATGTTGCAAAACGCTGACGTATTGGCTGGCCATTGGTTTTCCTGCTGCGCGACCATTGTGTTGTAAAAACACAACATAATAGTGTAACAAACGTGATAAATTATTGGTTAAGTTGCAACAAATGTTGCATATCGTCAAGGGCTTTGTGAACAACCCAAAGTGTACTTCTGTTTATTCCGCAATTCAGCGTGAATTCCAATCATCGACACAGGTATAAAATTATGACTCAACAATGGCAACGAATTGGCTTGATCGTAGTGATTGCCGTCAGCCTTGGCTTTCCTGCAACACACACGTTCGCTCAAAAGGGCGAGCTTGAAGAAGTTATTACGGTTGGAACGCGAAGTTCCAAACCACGTTCGGCCGCTGACTCAACGGTGCCTGTCGATGTGATTTCCGAGGAAGATTTTTCATCTCTGGGAAACTCGGTTGACCTGACGGACAATTTAAAAGCCCTGATTCCCTCCTACACCGCTACACCTGCGACCGGTGATGGCAGTGCGTTTGTGCGTCCAACCTCGTTGCGTGGAACCGCGCCGGATCAAACCCTCGTGCTCGTCAATGGCAAACGCAGACATCGGTCTGCGCTGGTGCAGTTTTTTGCACCTGCGGCAGGTAATGGTGCGCACGGCGTGGATATTGGGATGGTGCCGGGCATTGCGGTAAAAAATATTGAGGTGTTGCGTGATGGTGCGGCGTCCCAGTACGGGTCTGATGCGATAGCCGGCGTAATCAACTTCAATATGAAAGATGCCTCGGAAGGTGGTGAAGTACAGGTCCAGTATGGTGAGTTTTATGACGGTGAGCAAAGCCTCAAAGTGGCGGCTAATGCCGGGTTTGCCGCAGGTGAAAATGGCTTTATCAACGCCAGCATCGAATATACCGACAACGAAGCGCTTTCACGCGGCATTCAACGGCCCGTAGCGCAGGCCTTGATCAATGAGGGTGTAGTGGGCGTTGGTGCGGATGCCGTTTTTGGCGATGCGCCCCTGGTACAAACCTGGGGCCGGCCAGAAACAAGCGGCACACGGTTTTTTATCAACTCGGGCTTTGATGTCGGTGGGGGCGCACGGCTTTACGGACGTTTGGGTTACGCCGATACCGATGGGCGTTACCGCTTTTTTTATCGCAACGGAATTTTGCCCTCCGATCCAACCAATGGCCACCCAACTCTTATCGCGCTTCGCAATGCGGGCTTCATGGGCAATTTATTGTCTACCGGCTATACACCGTTTCTTGATGGCGCACAGACTGACACCAGTCTCGTCGCTGGTTTTGAAGGGGAGTACGCCAATGGAATGCAATACGATTACAGCATTGGCTATGGCAAAAACGAACTTGATTACAGATTGAATAATACGTTGAATGGAGATCTGCCTCTTATGGGTGGCCAGCCACAACGGGATTTCAATGTGGGTGGTTATGAGCAGACCGAGATAAATCTGAACGCTGATTTTTCACGGGCGATTAATGATCGCCTGAATCTGGCGTTTGGTGCTGAATGGCGTGAGGAAACCTATACTGCCATTGCCGGCGAACCAAATTCCTATTTCATGGGTGGCTCCAGTGGTTTCAAAGGGATTACGCCGCAGGATTCCGGCGAGTTCGATCGCGATAATTACGGGGTTTACGGCGATCTTGAGCACGACGTGAGCGACGCGTGGTTGATGCAGTATGCATTGCGCTACGAAGACTTTTCAGATTTTGGCAGCACGATCAATGGCAAAGTCGCCAGCCGTTACCGAGTCAACGATACGTTCGCAATTCGTGGTGCTGTTTCGACTGGCTTCCACGCACCCACACCCGGACAGGCCAACGTGCGCACGACGATCACGACGTTTGACGGCATGACTGGATTGCAGGTGGAGGAAGGACTGGTGCCATCTACAGATCCGCGGGTGGCCGCGGTGGGTGGGACGGCGCTGACGGAAGAGAAATCACTGAACATCAGCGCGGGTTTCACCGCCGACATCGGTGAAAGAACCAACCTGACTCTCGATGTGTATCAAATCAACGTAGACGATCGCATCTACCGGACCGGCGATATCGCAGTTCCCGGAACCACCAATACGATATCTTTTTATACAAATGCACTTGATGTCGAACACAGGGGCGTGGACATCGTGGTAACCAGCGGCTTTGACTGGTCAGAATATGCCAATACCGATGTGACATTTGTGTATGGGTACAACAAGGTCGACGTGACGGGTCAATCACCGGTCGGTGGTGTGAATCCCGTGAGTGCCAGCACCATCGAAGATATCGAGAATAATTATCCCAATAGCCGCTTTTCCCTGACGACCAACACCAGTTTTGGTGAGCAATGGAACCTGATTGCACGCGCCAATTTCTACGGCGAGCATTACGACGAACGCGGTACGATCAACGCTGCGGTAAACCCGACTGCGCTGATCGATTCGACTATCTATTTTGATCTTGAGTTGGGCTATCAGGCAACAGAAAATATTCGGGCAACGTTTGGACTGGTGAATGCATTCGACGAGTATGTGGGTGAGATTGGTGCGCCGAATTCAAACCGTTTGAGCGTCGGGCTTCCGTATCCACGACGCAGTGCGGCAAACTATGAAGGTGGCTCCTGGTATCTTCGTGGATCCTATCGATTCTAGGGCATTGCCTGCAACTGGTTACCAGATCAGTGAACAGGAATCACCAGCTGGTTTTAGCATGTCTCAGCCGGCTGGTGGTTTTTGGGCTTGCTAAACCGCTTGAAATCTTCGGGGAACAGGAGCGTCAGTGTCACTTAATTTTGCCCTGAGCCGGTATTTCAATACCAATGAGCCATCGTCAACACTTGCCATCAATGAGCAGGTAAAAGCCCGTTGGGCGCAAGGTCATCGGCTATTACATATGGGGTTTGGCGAGTCGCGCTTTGCGGTGCATGAAAAACTTCATGCCGCGCTGTGCGAACATGCATCGCAA
The DNA here is from genome assembly GCA_013002925.1 of Gammaproteobacteria bacterium. Taxonomy (GTDB): domain Bacteria; phylum Pseudomonadota; class Gammaproteobacteria; order Steroidobacterales; family SZUA-146; genus SZUA-146. The sequence goes on from JABDLQ010000152.1 coordinate 4,486, forward strand.
AAAAGCTACCTTCCGTCAAAGGGAGATCCGGCATTATGCGCATCCGTTGCAAGCTACTACAACATCAAATCCGGGCTTGACATCAATGCCAGCCAGGTCATTATCGGGCCTGGTAGCAAGGCTTTGATATATGCGGTGCAGCTGGCTCTTGGAGCTGATCTTTTTCTACCCACGCCCTCGTGGGTTAGCTATGCTCCACAAGCCCGGTTGTTGGGCCTTCAGCATTTTTATATACCGCAAGGCAAACAGTTCGGGTGCCATTTTGAGCTGGCTGCGCTGGACGAATTGATCCGTAGATCCACCAATGATAATAAATTGCTCATCATCAATAGTCCGAACAATCCCACCGGGCAAATGTACCCGGCAGAGTTTTTACAAGCGCTTGCGGATTATTGCCGGCAGCATAAAATCCTGGTAATCAGTGATGAAATCTATGGCC
>JABDLQ010000219.1 GCA_013002925.1 Gammaproteobacteria bacterium
CAGTAATACCGTCATCCGCAGCTCAATTTCCCTGTCTGTTGATCTGAATGCCATCACGTTTACTGCAGCACCGTCCCGCGATCTCAACGTGCAACTCACAGTGACGAACAATGACCTGTTTCCCCGGTTTGGTGTGACGCTGTACGCCCGCTATCCCGACGATCTGTTCCAGTTATTCGAATCCGACTTCGACGGCGACTGCAGCAGCACTACCTGTACCCGGGGTGAACTTGTTCAGTGGCCGCTAATGAATCTGGGTGCCGGCGAATCGTTTACGGTGACCTTGCCACCGCGGGCATTGAGCACCATTGTCGATGGCAGCCTGATCAACATACTTGCATGGGTCGAAGATGATCAGGGGGTTGAAGCGCGTGGTAGCGTCGCACTGTATACCGGGTGCCTGGCCGCATTGGACAGTGATTGTGATGGCATCTCAAACAGCATTGACAATTGTTTGCTAGTCGCCAATACCGATCAGCGGGATACCAACGGGGATGGCTTTGGCAATATTTGTGATCCAGACCTCAACGGCGATAATGTCGTCAATTTTTTTGATGTCTTTGATTTTGTCCCGTTTTTTAATACGGATGAACCGGATGCCGATTTCGATGGCTCCGGCTTTGTCAACTTTCTGGATTTCAGCATCATGGCAGATTATTTTCTGGATCCTCCCGGCCCAAGTGCGATCGCACCATAGAGCAGGAGCACGGCAGTCCGTCAAAGAAAGGTCAGGATAGCTTAACCGCAATCCTGACCTTTCCCGGTCATCGATCGTCGCAGCGGTGCAGCACCAGCGTCGCATCAGCAAAGGACAGAATGACGAACAGGCCGGATGATTTCAGCCAGGTCGGTGTTTTTCCGGGTATACGGCATCTTGCCACCCGCCCGTCTGTCACGTATGATGCGCGCTCCGCGGTGGGCTGCTGCCTACCCGGCTAAAATTTGTAACTCCTTGCTACACCAGTATTTTGGGTAGCTTTAATCCGTAGGGAGATGTCATGAGACACTACGAAATCGTGTTTCTGGTCCACCCTGACCAGAGCGAACAGGTGCCAGCCATGGTTGAGCGCTATCGCACAATGATCGAAGGCAAAGGCGGCATTATTCACCGGCACGAAGACTGGGGCCGTCGCCAGCTGGCCCACGCGATCAAAAAAATCCACAAGGCCCACTATATTCTGCTGAATATCGAGACTTCCAAGGAAAGCCTCGAGGAGCTGGTAGCAGCATTTCGCTTTAACGATGCGGTGTTGCGTCACATGGTGCTGAATCGTGATGAGGCAGAAACGGAACAGTCACCGATGGCCAAGAGCAAAGAAGAAGAGAAAGCGAAAAGTCATCGTCGTGATGACCGCAGTGAGGCATCGACCGACGACCGTTCGCGTACCGCCCGTGCTTCAGCCAGTGACGAAACAAAGGACGCAGACACATCAACCCCGGAAGTCGCTGAGGCTGATACTGCCGCGACCGAAGAACAACCCGCAGCGGAATAAAGGAGAAGATCATGGCCAGATTTTTCAGACGCAGAAAGTACTGCCGCTTCACCGCAGATGGGGTGAAGGAAATTGACTATAAAGACCTTGTGACCTTGAAACAATACATTACCGAGACTGGCAAAATTGTTCCCAGCCGCATCACCGGTACAAAGTCACATTACCAGCGGCAGTTGGCCGCAGCCGTAAAACGCGCGCGGTATCTGGCGTTGTTACCGTACACCGATCGCCACTAGGCAGGAGTTTCATCATGCAAGTAATTTTGTTAGAGAAGGTGGATAACCTCGGAAGCATTGGCGACATGGTCAAGGTCAAATCGGGGTATGGACGCAACTATCTTATTCCTCAGGGTAAAGCAGCGCTGGCCACAAAAATTAACATTACCAAGTTTGAGGCGATGCGTGCTGATCTTGAAAAGCGTGCGGCCGAAGAGCTGGAAAATGCACAAAAACGCGCTGAACATGTTAAAGAAATGGCGGTGACAATTGCTGTAAAAGCAGGATCAGAAGGCAAATTGTTCGGTTCGGTCGGGACTTTCGATATCGTCGAAGCCTTCGAACGTGCCGGATGCCCGATTGAGCGCAGTGAAGTGCGTTTACCTGCCGGTCCCTTGCGCGTTGTTGGCGAGCATGAGATTGAAATTCATCTACATACAGACGTTACAGTGCCGGTTACTTTGAATATCGTTGCCGACGAATAATTCCATGTTATAAAGAACGTCTCAGCTGCACACGTTGCCCCGCAGTGTCGGGGCAACGCAGTCAATAAAAAGTTTCAGATTGGGGATTGAAACTGGACCACTATCAAGACAATGCGCCGGACAGCGATCCTGGGCCGGTGAACAATCTGCGCCAGCCCCCGCACTCTGTTGAAGCTGAACAAAGTGTGCTGGGCGGTTTGATGCTGGACAACAGCGCCTGGGACAAAATCGCCGACATCGTTTCGGTCGATGATTTTTACCGGCATGATCACCGGTTGATATTTACCGCGATTCATACACTGGCCGAACGCAGTCAGCCCATTGATGTGGTTACGGTGTCCGAATATCTGGAGGCCCGTGGTCATTTAGCGGAAACCGGTGGTTTGACCTATCTCGGTACTCTCGCCAAAGACACGCCCAGTGCATCAAATATCCGGGCCTATGCAAATATCGTTCGCGAACGTTCGACATTGCGAAGTCTCATAATGGTGGGGGGCGAGATTGCTGATCTGGCTTACGACGCGGATGGCACTGCCGTCCACGAGCTGGTCGACAAAGCCGAAAGTAAAGTGTTTGAGATTGCGGAGGGCGGCAAGCGTCGTGGCTCAGGATTCGTACCGTTGTCCGATGTCATGCCGGGTGCACTCAATCGCCTGGATGAACTGTATCATTCAGATGGGGATATCACCGGTGTCGCTACCGGGTTTACTGATTTTGACCGGATGACAGCCGGGTTGCAGCCGGGCGATCTGGTGATCATTGCCGGTCGCCCTTCCATGGGTAAGACCTCGTTTGCAATGAATATTGCTGAACATGCAGCGTTGGCGCCGGTAATTCACGAAAATTCAGGTGCGGCCATCGCAACTGCATTTTTCAGCATGGAAATGTCAGCTGAACAGTTGTCGTTCCGTCTCATCTCATCGTTAGCGCACGTGGGTCAGGGCAAGTTACGTACCGGTAATTTTGCCGAAGAGGACTGGCCCAGCATCCACAGTGCGATCAGCTGGATGTCAGAGGCACCGATTTACATTGACGATACTCCGGCGATGACTCCGACTGAAATCCGCGCCCGCGCACGGCGTCTCAAGCGAGAGCATGGATTAGGTTTGATCATTGTCGACTACCTGCAGCTGATGCAGGTGTCTGGCAACACGGAAAATCGTGCCACTGAAATTTCTGAAATCTCGCGTGGTCTCAAAGCACTGGCGCGCGAACTGGAAGTACCCGTGATTGCGCTGTCACAGTTGAATCGTTCAGTTGAGCA
>JABDLQ010000238.1 GCA_013002925.1 Gammaproteobacteria bacterium
CTCAAAACGCTCCAGCACTTGTGGCTCACCAATCACATAGTCTGTCGCGAGTTTCTCCCGGATATGTGTGGCGATATCGGTCATGGCTCGTACATCGTTACTGCCACGCGCATGCAACCACTTCAAAACCTGTTTTGCATGAAACGGCTTGCCCCCAAGCCCGACCAACAGGTCTGTCAGTCCGGCGCGATCAAAACCGAGCAATGCAGGTTTGGCAGCAATCTTTGACATGGCGGGGCGTACCAACACTCAGCGCGTGCGCGGGCACACACCATCAGCAAAAAAATAGTCGATTTCCTGACGCGCGGTATCTTCACCGTCAGATCCATGTACGATATTTTCGTCAATGCTCGTGGCAAAATCTGCGCGGATCGTGCCGGCGTCAGCTTCTTTCGGGTTGGTTGCACCCATCAACTCACGATTACGCGCGATTGCGTTGTCACCCTCCAGCACTTGCACCATGACTGGCCCTGAGGTCATAAACGCAACCAGATCATTGAAAAACGGTCGTTCCCGGTGCACGGCGTAAAACCCCTCGGCCTGTTCCCGGGACAGGTGCATCATGCGGGCTGCGATTACTCGCAGGCCACCGGTTTCAAAACGACGATACACCTCGCCAATAATATTTTTGGCCACGCCATCAGGTTTGATGATAGACAGGGTTCTTTCAATGGTCATACAAGGGTCCTTTTTAAAGATTCACAGACAGCGTCACGCCCGTCCCGGAGATTCAAACATCAACCGTTCCGACAACACGTAACTAATTGAGCCGGCAAATATTACTCTGCGGCTTGGGACAGGGCAAACGCACGGAGAGCGAAATTGCAATGACGACGGGCCCGGTCAGATGGTAAAGCTCTCTCCGCAACCGCATTCGCTGGTCGCATTGGGGTTGATGAACTTGAAAACCTTGCTGATGCCGCTCGTCACAAAATCTACCCGCGTTCCTTCCAGCAACGGCAGACTCTTGGCGTCGATAATTACTGGTATCCCTTTAGATTCAAACACTTGGTCATCTGGATTGATGGATTCCGCATATCCGATGACGTATTCATACCCCGCACAGCCCGTTGGTTTGACGGATAATCGCAGACCTTCCACGGCACGCTCGTGCAAATATCGGGTGACCTGCTCTGCCGCAGCGCTTGTCAGTTCAATTCCCATAGCTAAGCCTGTGCGCCTGATAATTTGTCGGCGCAGTCTCTGAGAGCGTCCTCGGCAATCAGTACGCTGCGCATTTTTTCCGCGGGCAAGCCAAGCACGTCCGCGACCTCCTTTTTATCCAGCACGTGATCCTCAAGGAGTTGTTCGCCTACTAACCGGTCAGTTAGCCAGGACGCCAGTGCAATCGTGTGGGGACAGCCATAGGCACGAAATCGCGCCTGCTGAATACGCCGTTTATCCAGTTTAAGCTGAAATTCCATCCACGCCCCATTGTCGGCACTCCCCCCTTCCCCACAGACGTAGTCCGCACCGGGACCGCCAGCAGCATTACGGGGTTGGTTGAAATGGTCGACAACGACCTTGTTGTATTCAAGTACGGTGCTCATAGTGTTTGCTGGCCCAGGGCTCTTAACCTTGGAACCTCTCGCTTAACCACTTGGATTGCATAATCGACGTCAGGTTCCGTAGAAAATCGGCCGAGACTGAAACGAATGGAGCTTTGTGCCAACTGGTCGGGACGACCCAGTGCGCGCAATACATACGAAGCCTCAGCGGATGCCGAGGTACAGGCTGAGCCGCTGGAGACCGCAAGTTCGCGCAGGGCAAACAGCAGGCTCTCACCCTCGACCCCTTCAAAGCTCACATTCAGTATGCCTGCCACACGGCGCGTCTGGCAGCCATTGCAATGCACACCACCGACTTCACGTAGTCCCGTAAGCAGACGCTCACGCAGCCTTTCTATGTGGTCATGGTCGGACTGCAGCTGTTGCCTTGCAATGTCAAACGCTTCACCCATGCCGACAATCTGGTGCGTCGCCAGGGTTCCCGATCGCATACCTTTTTCATGGCCACCACCATGAATAATCGGTTCAATCAGCGTGCGTGGACTGCTGCACACATACAGGGCACCGATCCCTTTGGGGCCATACACTTTATGCGCAGAAAAGGACATCAGACAAACCGACAAGGCCTGCAGGTCGATAGGAAGTTTGCCCGCGCTTTGTGCCGCATCGACATGAAAAGTAATGCCCCGGGAGCGACAAAACTCACCGATCGCTGCAATGTCCTGCACGACCCCGATTTCGTTGTTTACATGCATAATCGAAACGACCGACGTATCGTCGCGCACCGCCGACTGTACCTGTGACAGCGAAATCGCACCACTTTGCCCGGGCACCAGGTACGTGACATCAAAACCCTCCAACTCAAGCTGCTTGCACGTATCAAGCACAGCCTTGTGTTCGGTCTTGCAGGTCACAATATGACGGCGGTTACGATGCGCACCCAGATGCGCTGCTCCCTTGATCGCAAGATTGTCTGACTCGGTTGCACCTGACGTCCAGATGATTTCCGACGGCCGCGCATTGACGAGATTGGCTACCTGCACACGCGCTAACTCCACCAGGCCTTTTGCATCACGCCCCATTTGATGGGAAGTGGATGCAGGATTGGCGAACACGCCGTGCAACGTCAGGCAATGCATCATCTTTTGCGCAACCCGCTCGTCAACCGGTGTGGTCGCGGCATAGTCCAGGTACACAGGCTGGCGGCCCGCCACAGCTGTGCGAAACCGCTCGGGATGATTACTCAGATTTGTTGCCATGTTTTTCCACCGCTGACAGAATGCCGCGCAAAATATTGAGCTCAGTTTGATCGGGCCGGGCCCGCCCAAAAATGCGGCGTATGCGTCGCATCAGATGGCGCGGTGCGTCCGGGTCCAGGAATTCGGTGCTAATCATAACCTTTTGCAGGTGCTGATAAAAATAATTCATCTGCTCCGCGTTTGCCGGCGCTTCTGCAGGCTGTGTCATCGTCGTCGCAGCAACGGAATCCCGGCTTAACATAAGCAACTCATAGCACAGAATTTGCACCGCCATCGCCAGGTTCAGCGAGCTATAATCGGGATTTGCCGGTATATGCACCAAGGCGTGGCACAGCGCCAGCTCGTCATTAGTAAGACCCGACCGCTCGCGGCCGAAGACCAGCGCGACTGGATGACTTGCCGATTCATTCAGTATTTTGCGCGCAGCTGCACGCGGTGATTCCAGCGGCCACGGCAAACTGCGCAGTCGCGCACTGGCTCCAAAACACAATGAACAGTCCGCCACCGCGTCTTCCAGGCTGTCACATAATCGCGCATTCATCAGTACATCATCTGCGCCGGATGCCATTGCCGTGGCGTCGGCGTGCGGAAACTGACGTGGCCGGACCAATACCAGTTGCGACAGACACATGGTTTTCATAGCCCGGGCAACTGCGCCAACGTTACCCGGATGCGAGGTGCCCACCAGCACGATACGAATGGGTCGTTCAGCAAATTTTGAATTTTCCACAATCATTCCCCACGGCGCCGGGTTCTTTGCTATTCTAACCGCCATTTTGACATCGACGCTATGCTTGCCACGACGCGTACGACACTACGATACCCGGAAAACCACACCATGATCCCGTTGGAAAACATTGCAGTTCAGGCCGCACACGCAGGCGGGGATGTGATTATTCGCAGCCTTAATCGCGTGCATATGCTCAAGGTAAAGAGCAAGGGCCGCAATGATTACGTCACCGACGTGGATCGTTTTGCCGAAGAGAAAATAATCAGTGTGATTCGCAAGGCCTATCCAGGGCATCGTTTTATCGGCGAGGAGTCAGGCCAAAGCGGTGGCTCGGATGACGAAGTGGAATGGATCATAGACCCCATTGATGGCACTACCAATTTTATCCACGGCTTTCCAATGATCAGTGTTTCGATTGCCGCGCGCCTCAGGGGCCGGCTGGAGGTCGGTGTCATTTACGACCCATTGCGCCAGGAACTGTTTACTGCAAGCCGCGGCAATGGCGCGATGCTGGACAACCGTAAGATTCGGGTTACCTCTCCATCCAGCCTGGAGGGTTGTCTTGTCGGCACGGGGTTTCCATACCGCGAAAACGTTGCTCATCTCGATGCGTATCTTGGCATGCTCCGGTCGATCAGTCTCAAGGCGGCGGGTATCCGGCGCGGGGGCTCGGCGGCGCTGGATCTTGCCTACGTCGCTGCAGGTCGGCTCGATGGTTTTTGGGAGCTGGGTCTGAAGTTATGGGATATTGCAGCTGGTGAAATCATTATTCGCGAAGCAGGCGGCCTGATCAGCGATATCGATGGCAACGAGACTCACCGGGAAACCGGCAACGTCGTCGCCGGTTCGCCGAAAGTCTTTCGCGAAATACTGCGTAGTGTAGCGCCGTTTGCTAACGAACTGGCCTGAACGCCGGTCCAACCGGCTGCATTCGCACCATCACGGTGTCTGCGACTGGCTACCTTGTCGCTGCCGCATCGTTCCCAGCCTGAACAGCCCTTAAACGACAGCTTTTACGGACGCAGCGCTCTGATTAATTTTGCGTGGCTCAAAACGACCCGTCTAAGGCAGTGCGTCTACTTCTTCGTCTATTTTCGGTGGCAACAGGTCCTCGACATTGACGTTTAATGCCAACGCCACCGAACTTGCCACATAAATGGATGAGTAAGTACCCACGATGATACCGATGATGAGCGCCAGCGAAAACGGTTGCAGCGCCTCTCCGCCCAAGAAATACAGCGCTGCCAACACGAGCAGCGTGGTCACCCCGGTTACGATCGTGCGCGCCAGCATCTGGTTTATCGACGTATTGACAATATCCTCCGGGTCGGCGTTGCGAATATCCAGAAAATTTTCCCGAATGCGATCGAACACCACGATCGTATCGTTCAGCGAGTAGCCAATCACCGCAAGCACTGCCGCGAGCACCGACAAATCAAAATCCAGGTGGAACAACGAAAAGAATCCAATCACCACTACGACGTCGTGGATAAGCGCAGCCACCGCCCCCGCGCCGAACTTCCATACGAAGCGCAACGCCACGTAGATAAAAATCAGCATCAGTGCAATGACCAGCGCCAGCGCCCCGTTTTCACTGAGTTCCTTACCCACCTGCGCACCGACCACCTCGACTTTGCCCCTCACCACCGAGCTGTCAGCAGCCTCAAGCACGTCAAAAACCTTTTCGCCCATCGTAACTTTATCGCCCTGCTGGACATCCGCACTGTCTGGGACGGTATCGGCACTGACCGGCAAACGAATCAGTACATCCCGCGGTGAGCCGAACAATTGCACACTGGCGTCTTCAATCCCCGCCTGTGCAAGAGAGTCACGAATGGCCGGAAGATCGGCGCCCTCCGGATATTGCACCTGCATCAGGACCCCGCCGGTAAAATCCACGCCGAGATTGAGCTTGCGTGTGGCCAGCGACACGATAGAGGCGGCAATCAGTATCACCGACAGAATAACTGCGATGCGCCGGCTGCCAACAAAATTTATATGGGTTTCTTTACTGAGAATTTCCATTAGTTTGCCTTACTTTAAATTGACAGTTTTTCTACTTTCTTGTCGCCATAAATCCAGTTTACCAATGCACGGGTTCCAATAATGGCTGTGAACATGGAACTCATGATGCCAATGGCAAGTGTGGTCGCAAATCCCTGAATTGGGCCTGTACCAAACATCCACAATACGAGTGCTGCGATCAGGGTCGTAATGTTGGCATCAGCAATCGATGAAAAGGCTTTATCGTAACCGGCATGTATCGCCGCCTGTGGCGAATTGCCATTGCGTAATTCCTCCCGGATGCGTTCGAATATCAGCACATTGGCATCTACCGCCATCCCCACGGTCAGCACGATTCCCGCGATCCCGGGTAACGTCAGCGATGCCTGCAGCAATGACAGCACCGCCATCATTATGATGAGATTTGCAAACAAGGCCATGTTCGCGAACAAACCGAACAGCCGGTAGTACACCAGCATGAACACGACGACCAGCAAGAAGCCAATGATTACCGCCATTTTACCCTTTTCGATATTGTCCTTACCGAGAGTTGGCCCCACCGTGCGCTGCTCGACCACATAAATTGGCGCGGCCAGCGCACCCGCACGCAGCAGCACGGCCAGTTCCGTAGCTTCAGCAGAAGTGAACCCGGAGATTCGAAACCGATCACTAAACACACCCTGGATGGTTGCAAGACTAATCACCCGCTCGGAGGTCTCCAGCACTGGTTTTTCCTGACCCGGCACTTTTCGTGCAAGCGTTTCAATAAACACCACCGCCATACGATTGCCGACATTGGTTTTGGTATGCTCCAGCATGCGTTTTGAGGCACTGCCATCCAGGGTCACGTTAACAATCGGACCGTCCTGGGCGTCCCTTGAGGCCCGCGCGTCAACCAGTTCTCCACCAGTCGCGATAACGTCCCGTTCCAATACGGCCGGCGACAATATACCGGCAGCGGTTTCCGGATATAACAGACAACCCACTGGCGCTCTGCCGCTTTGGGCAGCCGCCGCCGGGCTCCCGGTTTTACATTCACCGCGAAATTCCAGCGTGGCAACGGCGCTCAGTGTCTGAATGACTTCAGCCGGATCACCGACCCCGGGCAGTTGCACTACGATCCGATTCGCACCTTGCTGCTGCACCAGTGGCTCTGCAACCCCGAGCTGATCGAGTCGGCTACGCAACGTCGTGGTGTTCTGCTCTATCGCAAAGGCCTGGCGTGCCTGAATTTGTGGTTCTGACATAGTCAGACGCAATTCCGGACAACCACCGTCGCTCGGCCCCTCGGCGATGAGAAAACCTTCTTCCATGTCTTCGATAACCGTGCGCAGCTGGTCGCATCGCTGGGTGTCACGAGAGGTAACGATGATCGTCTGATTGCCGGCACGGCTGCGTACGCCGCGAATTTTCTCGTTTTTTGCCAGCTGTTTGATAGCCGACGCCATTTGATCCTGGTACTGGGCGATAGCACGAGGCATATCGACCTCAAACAACAAGTGCACCCCACCGCGCAAATCCAGACCCAGGTGTACTGGTTTTCCGCCGAGCGTGCGCAACCAGGTCGGCATCAGCGGTGCAAAATTGGTCGCCACCTTGTAGCCGCTGTCTTCATCCGGAGCGATTTTCTCCTGCAACAGCAGTTTGATGGCTTCTTGCTCGTCATCACTGGCAGCAGTCACAAACAACCGGTTGCGATGGACAAAAATCTCGCCAGTCGGCAGACCCGCTTCCGCCAGCAGGTTGCCAACCACATCCGGCAAATCAGCCGGCAATGTGGCGTTGTCCTCCATCGTTACCTGTATCGCGCGCGATTCGCCAAAGAAACTTGGCAGCGCAAAAAAACAGGCAACCAGCACAATGCCGACCACCAACAAATTAAGCCATCCGGGATATCGATTCATGATTTAGTCTTTCATTGTTCCTTTGGGGACGATTGCACTTATTGTGTTTCTTTGCACCCGTATTTCCGTGTTGGCAGCAATCTTCAATGTCACGAACTGATCGCCCGTTTCGGTGATTTTGCCCAGCACCCCACCGGCGGTCACCACCTCGTCACCTTTGTTCAGGCCGCTCACCATGGCTGTGTGCTCTTTCGCCCGCTTGGCCTGTGGCCGGATCAACAAAAAATACAGCGCCGCGATGAATACCAGCGGCAAAATGAAACCTCCCAGCCCCGGCGCCGCCGGTGCCGCGCCATCCTGCGCCCACGCAGATTGAATAAAAAAGTCCATGATTTACGCCCCCGCTTTAGAGCAGCCAAAAATAGCGCGCTATTATGCCACAGTCGGCGCGCCCGCAGCGGGTGATTTTAGGTAGTCTGACGCAAAATCGGCAAAATTTTCGGCCTCGAGCGCTTCCCGCATGGTCCGCATGAGCGCCTGGTAAAAATGCAGATTGTGAATTGTGGTCAGACGCGGCCCGAGTATTTCGCCACAACGGTCAAGATGGCGGAGGTAGGATCGGCTGTAGTTTTTACAGGTATAGCATTCGCAGTCCGGGTCGAGAGGGCCGGTATCCCGCTGAAAACGGCTGTTACGGATCTTTATGACCCCCTCCGATGTGAACAGGTAGCCGTTTCTGGCGTTCCGGGTCGGCATGACGCAATCGAACATATCGACACCAGAAAGCACTGCGGTTACCAGGTCGGCTGGTGTCCCGACACCCATCAGGTAACGCGGTTTGTTGGCGGGCAGCCGACAAGCCGTATCTTCCAGCACGGCGGAGCGCTCGGCGGCGGTCTCGCCCACCGACAAGCCACCCAGCGCGTAGCCGTCAAAGCCTATCTCACATAAGCCGGCGACTGACTCCGCGCGTAAATCAATGTGCATACCACCCTGTACGATGCCAAACAGCGCGGGGCTGTCGGGCCCTGCCCGACCTGCCCGGTGCTGCTCCAGGCAGCGGCGCGCCCAGCGCAGGGACAACTGCATCGACCGGGCGGCTTCCTCGCGGGTCGCCGGATAGGGTGTGCACTCGTCAAACTGCATAATGATATCCGCGCCCAGGCGGTGCTGTACGTCTATGGATTTTTCCGGTGTTAACTCGACCTTGTCGCCATTGACCGGCGAGCGAAACGTCACGCCGCTTTCGCTGATTTGTCGCATTTCCGCCAGGCTCCAGACCTGGAAGCCACCGGAATCGGTCAGAATCGGGCCATCCCAGTGCATAAAATCGTGCAGGTCACCATGCGCCTGTACGATTTCGGTCCCGGGTCGCAGCATCAGGTGAAAGGTATTACCAAGAATGATTTGTGCGCCGACGGCACGCAATTCCTCCGGTGTCATCGCTTTGACAGTACCGTAGGTGCCCACCGGCATAAACGCGGGTGTCTCTACGACACCGCGTGCAAAATTCAGGCGGCCACGCCGGGCCTTCCCGTATGTGCCCAACAGCTCGAAATTCATGTCTCTTCCCGCCCGGCCGGATGTTGTTCTACGAACATGCAGTCACCATAGCTGAAAAACCGGTAGCGCTCATCGATCGCGTGTTGATAGGCTTCCAATGTACGCGTCCTGCCAGCCAGCGCACTCACCAGCATCAGCAGCGTCGATTCCGGCAAATGAAAATTTGTCAGCAGTGCATCCACGGTACGAAATCTGTAGCCGGGCAAAATAAAAATGTCGGTCTCGCCGGAAAATGGCTGCACGTCACCATTAATGGAGGCAGCCTCCAGGCTGCGCAAGCTGGTTGTACCGACCGCAATAATCCTTCCTCCCGCTCGCTTTACCGCCTGAATGCGCTGTACCAGGTCAGCATCCACGCTAATTCGCTCTGCATGCATACGATGCTCCGTCACATTTTCGCAGCGCACTGGCTGAAACGTACCACTGCCCACATGAAGCGTGACAAAACCGGTCTCGACACCGGCCTGTGCCAGGCTGGCAAACATGGCGGCGTCAAAATGTAAACCAGCAGTCGGTGCAGCCACGGATCCCGGGTCCTCCGCGTAAATTGTCTGGTAACGGGTAGCGTCCAGAGGTTCCGGATTGCGCTCGAGATACGGGGGTAGCGGAATCCGGCCGTGCGCAACGAAATACTCAACTGGGCTTATATCGAACTCCAGACAGAACAGATCGGCATCGCGCGCAGTTACTGTCGCCTGGCACCCGCCTTCAAGAGCAATAACAAGCCCAATGGGTGTTTTCTTGCTCGCCTTGAGTTTGACCCACGCGCGACGATGATCGAGCGCGCGTTCCAGCAGAATTTCAACTTTGCCACCGGTCGGTTTGCGGCCAAATGCGCGCGCTGGTATCACCTTGGAATCATTAAACACCAACATGTCGCCGGCTTTGAGCA
>JABDLQ010000288.1 GCA_013002925.1 Gammaproteobacteria bacterium
GGCGATATTAAGATCAAACACAGGCAATCTTTGCAGCTGCTCGTTACCCGGTTGCCGACGTAATTTGCGGCGATACAACAGCGCGCCAACCGGTATCAGGATCAGCCCGGCAACAAATATCATCGGCAGGATGAGATACGTCAAAATACCCAGGTAGGGACCGCCCTCCAAACCCAGTTGCTCCATAAAAAACAAGCTGACAATCAATACCAAACTGGCAAGAGTCAGCGCCGTACCGATAAGGCTGAGTCCATTATGGGTGATCGATTGCAGAAAGTTTTTGAACATATTTTTTATCCGTACTTAGAATGCACACGTTTGTTACCGGGTTTGTATAAACCAGCTTGTGCAATGTGCCGGTTGTCGGGCTTGTACAGGCATCACTGGGTCAGAAGCGCCAAGATTATCCCGATTGCCAGTAAAACTCCAACGGTCAGAAAAATCGTTCCCCAGAAATACGCACGGCGGCGTTCTTCTCGGGTTGGCGGTGCGACCAGGAAGTCTTGCAGTTCGTTGTTATCGACCAGGCGCTGATATTCCAATGGACGCTCGGATTTGAACCGGGTTAACGACATTTTTCCAGTAAATATTACCGTGTCCATCGGGAAACTTTCCGGTCGAAGATGCGTGTGGAAAAAGTGGAATATAAAAATAAACCCGGTCGCCAACAGCGCCTCATCACTGTGCACGACATAGGCGGCATTGATCGACCACCCTGGGAGGAAGCTTGTGAAAAACATCGGATACCACAGCATCAGCCCGGACAGCCCGATAATCATCACTCCCCAGAACACCGCCAGATAATCAAATTTTTCGATATAGTTCCAGCGATCGCTGTCGGGGCGCTTGCCCAGATAAATAAAGTAACGGAAATTGGCTAAGATATCGGCGATATCTTTGGGCTGCGGTACCATCGAGTTGGGACCCCAGAACATGCCACGCTCCCGCTTGATAGCCCAGCGCACAAACAGATTGCCAAGGTGGAACAACGCATACGCAAAAGTGCCAATGGCGGCAAGGCGATGAATGAGTCTCGATGATTCGACACCACCGAGCAGTTTCATCAGCGTCTGTGCCCAATCCGCATCATGGAATTTAAGCGGCAATCCGGTAAGCGCAAGCAACAGGAAAGTAACCACGATCATAACGTGCAGCCGGATGTTCATTTTTGAAAAGCGCTTGACGTATTGTTCGTTTTCAGGTCGCTGTTCCTTGAACTCGCCGCGCAGCACGCCAACGAGCGAGCGCTGCAAATAAAGCAGGTCATGCAGACCGAAGAAACTGAAGACACCGATCAGCAGGCCGGTCATGAAGATCCAGATCAGGTAAACGTAGAGGTTGTCTTCCGGGTCAGTCGGGTCATTGTGCGGATCAAAGCTGAGCATAGCCTCCGTCATATCCTCATGACAGTTACTGCAGGTCTGTGTCAGGTTGTCCGGGTGTACACTCGAACGGTGATCGTCAGCTGGCAGGTTTTGGTGTGGGGTGTGACAGTCCGCGCAGGTCGCCCCGTCAACAAAACCGAGATTATTCGCCTTGCCATGAAAACTGCCGCGAAACGTATTCAAAAACCCGGTGTGGCAATTACCACATTTACTTGCCGAAGCCAGCCGGGATGCCGGGCTGGAGGGGTCTATGATCTCATGCGAAGAATGACAATCTGAACAAACCGGCCCATCCGTGCCTGCCTGCCACGCCAAACCATGCGCACTGTTGGTTTTCCAGTCATTCAGCAACAGCATGTGGCAGGAACCGCAGGTTTCCGGGCCGTTGGCGTGCGCATTTTTAGCCTTTGCGTCGTCAACAGACTTCATGCCGTGGTCGCCGTGACAATCACTGCAACTCGGGGCATTGATCAACCCCGCAACCAGCAACGCGCGGCCATGCTCACTGCTGATATAGCCGTCGACCAGGCTCTCCGGGTCATTGTGACAACCGCCGCAAACCTTGATCTGATTGACCGGTGACATACTCGATGCAAGCTCGTCCACCTTGTGAATGTCATGGGGTGCACCGTGACAATCCACACAGCCGGCTTTTTCGTCATGAATGCTGCGACTGACCTGGCGCGTCGAGCGGCGATGGCAATCCGCACAGACCGCATCTCCCAATGGTTCCACGCCGTCTTTGCGATGCTGCGGTGTCAGATCGCCATGACAGTCGCTACAGACAAGTTCGGTGTGTGCCGTGGAACTTACACTGACATCATCATGACACTCGACACAGTCCTGCTCCTGTGCCTGCAGCGCTGCGGTCAGCAATAATAAGGTCAGGAACAAGAGGCCCGAAAGAATGCATCTGTAATGTTGGGTTACGCTCATATTTTTGGGCTCGGTACCGGGCAAGGACCCCTTTCTTAGTGGGCGTAATAAAAATTAAAGGGTTGCGGTGACGATACACCGGCTGCAAATACATCTCCAATAAGTACTTCACGCAACCTGAGCTGCACCGGTTACCAAAATCAAACCAAACCATAGTCGCGCTATCAATCCCATAGAACGGGGATTAATATCTCAACGCGCGGGCGGCAAAATTACGCACCAGGGCGTCAACACACACGCCTTCACGCTGGCCATGTTAAGTCGTAAAATTTTGCCCGGTCATTCTGATTGCACGACACCAGGCGGAGCATTACCGGCCATAATGCAGCTGTGCTCGGACCATGTTTATGGCGGCAGGAAACCTGCCATGAAAAGTCGCCTTAACGACGCCTTCAATCGTCGGTACTACCGGTGCCAAAATCTACACCCAGCGAACGCAGTTTGCGGTACAGGTGTGTGCGTTCCATGCCAACCCGCGTGGCCAGCTTGCCGACTTTGCCACCGCAAAGAATGAGCTGTTTTTTCAAATAGGCGCGTTCGAACTCTTCACGCGCTTCACGCAACGGCAGCGCAAGCACATCCTGTTTAACCAGTGCTGCCTGTTCTGTTACTACCGATTCAGACAAGGCATCCTCGACATCTTCCAACCCGATAACCTCGTGCCCCCCCTTGATCAGCAGGCGATGGACGAGGTTGCGCAAATCCCGGATGTTCCCCGGCCACGGATAACCCCGCAGTCGATTTTGTGCGGCTACTGAAAATTTTCGAATCGGCAGGCGCTCTTCATCAGAAAGTTTGTCTGAATAGTAATTAAGTAGCTCCGGAACATCTTCACTATACAAACGCAGTGGCGGTACATGCATGGTGATTACACTCAGTTGCGAGAGTAAATCGCGCCGGAGATTGCCCGGGTTGTCGCGATTTTCCACACCCGGTTGAGCGGCGCTGATCACCCGCACATCCAACGGAAACTCCTGCTTGCTGTCAACCGGCGTATAGGCCTGTGCCTCCAGCGCCGCGAGCAAAGCTTTTTGCGCTGTTTTTGGTAAATCGTCAACGCCATTGATATACAGCGTGCCACCATCCGCTGCTGCCAGTTTGCCGGGAACGACTTTGCCGTCTTTGTTATAGCCCAGTAAAATTGCCGGCCCGGACTCTTCGGTCAATGCAGCGCCGACGACTGCCACATAGGGCCCGCGTGAGCGATGACTCAGGCTGTGCATGTAACGTGCGAATGCTTCCCGTCCACTGCCGGCTTCGCCGGTGATCAGAACATTCGCATTGTGTGGTGCACTGCGTTTGGCATCTTCTCGCAAGTCCCGCATCGCCGCACTTTTTCCAACCGGTGCAACAAACCCTGTGACAAGCTTGCGAACGGCCTTTCCGGCCGGGCCATTGTCCTGTGCCTGTAACGCGCGTTCGACGGTACGCAGTAACTTGGCCAGTGACAGGGGTTTTTCAATAAAATCAAACGCGCCAAGCCGCGTTGCCTCAACCGCTGTTTCAACGGTGCCGTGGCCTGACATCATCACCACGGGACAATGCAGTCCTTCGCCTGCAGACCATTCACGCAGCAACGTGATGCCATCGGTCTCGGGCATCCAGATATCCAGTAACACCAGGTCAGGATCCTGCCGGTGCCATGAGGATCGCGCCTCCGATGCGTCTGCCGCCGTTGAGACGTTGTAACCCTCCTCAGTGAGGATTTCCTGAATCAACCCGCGGATGTCGGATTCATCATCCACGACCAATACGTTTGCGTTGCTCATGCGGTTTCTCTGCGTGGCTCATTGACAGATGGATCGTTCATAAGCGCCAATCGCGATTTATTGCTGACCGGCAGGATTATTCTAACCCGCGCACCGCCACTTTTACGATTTTCTATATGGATTTTCCCGGCATGCTCCTCCACTATCTTCTTCACAATCGCCAGCCCGAGACCCGTACCCTTGGTTTTACTCGTAACATACGGTTCAAACACCGAGCTCAGTTTCTCCTGATCAATCCCGGGGCCGTTGTCCTCCAGCAGCACTTGCGCGACCGGTTGCGAGCGGTAAGTCGTCGCCGAGGTCGAGATCTCGATTTTGCCATTGACCTTGTGGTGCAATGCTTCCACTGCATTGCGCAGTAAATTGTGAATGATCTGGCGCAAGCGCCCGATATCAGCCTCGACACTCGGCAAGGTCGGATCAAGTTTTAAACTGAATTCAATCATCGGATCACCGCCACGATAAAGGTCCGCAGTCTCGGAAAGCAACAAATTGAGATCGACCATTGTCAGTTCAATATCCGGTGCGCGCGCATAATCCCGGAATGCGTCAACCATCTCTTTCATGGTCTCGACCTGCTGCACAATCGTACGGGTCGCGCGTTCCAGCACATCCGCCTCATGCGCGTTCATTACACCCAAATATTTGCGACGCATACGCTCCGCTGACAGTTGTATTGGTGTCAGCGGGTTTTTGATCTCATGGGCGAGCCGCCGGGCAACCTCGCCCCAGGCCGCATCGCGCTGGGCCTGCAATAGTGCTGTCACGTCCTCAAACACCACAACATAGCCCGACGGGCGGCCGTCTTCACCCAACGGTAACGGCGTACAGGCACAGCTTAGTATGCGCTGACCGCCGTCACTGCGCAGCGCGATCTGTTCGCGCCACTCGAATTTATCTTCGCGCAGATACTTGCTGCACACCGCCGCCAGCTGTTCTGCAATCCCGTTTTCAGACTCTATCGCCTCAAGTGACAGACCAACAAAGCGTTCTGCAGTCACTTCCAGTATTGAACCTGTCGCCTCATTGACACCCCGCACAGTGAGGTCCGGCTCAAGGGCGATAACACCGGAGGACAAGCGACTGAGGATGGTTTGCAAATTAGCACGCTCCGCCTCAACGGCGGCCCGGCTGCGGGTTTCCACTTCACTGGCATAAGACAAACGGCGCGTCATGTTGTTGAACGACGCCACCAGGAACCCGATGTCGTCTTTTTTTGCTTCCGGCAGTTGTAAGTGAAAGTCACCAGCGGCAACCGCACGTGTACCGGCAACCAGGTCCTGAATTGGCTTCACCAGACGGCGTGCGATAAAGAATATGCCCCAGATCATCAATAGCAGTGACACCATCAACACCAGGGTCAGTGTCAGCTTGAAACTATCGATCAGTGGTTCACGCTGAAATTCGAGTTTGTAATGGCGGGCATAGGTGTCCTGTACTGACTCTGCGAGCCGGGCAATTTCACTACCGACCGGAAACCGTGCATACATCACCCGCATGTTATCCAGTGGTGCATTACCCGGTGCCCGCACTGCCGCCCGAATCCACAGCCCGCCGCTGGCTGCCGGTTCCAGATCGAGCAATGGCGTACCGCCCCGCACCTGATCAAGAACGCTGTCTGACAGCGTAAAACGGGGTAGCGAAATATTGGCATCGGTGTCGGAGGCCAGGCTCTCGTTGTTGCCACTTAAAAAAACCAGTTCGGTCGCCTGCAATTCCTGACGCAGATGTGCGGCTTGTGCAGCCAGCTCCGACGCATCCCAGTCTTTGACTTCTTCGCTGAGCAGCTCCATATGCTGCATACGATCGGCCATGCGCTGATCCAGAACCGTCTGGCTCAGCGTCAGTGCATCATCCAGGCCCCGGGTGACATCGACATCAAAATAACTGGCAATGCCGCTGTTGAGAAAATACATGGAGAACAGGTAAACGAGTATCAGCGGCACTGCAGCGAGCGATGCAAACAGGCCGATCATGCGACTTTTGAGACGCGCGCCCGGAACGCCCTGTATATAGTCCCGCACCAGGCGGAACAGGTTGATGAATAACAGGCCGAGCAGCAGCAGCAAACCGCCGGCATTGAGCAGCACGATGAGCGTGTGGAAGCGTCCAAATTGTTCCGAGTTTTGCGTGGTCTTCGCCAGCATCAGCAGGGCAACGATCAAAACGACGAAACCCAGCACTGAAAGCGCGCGAATAATGACGCGGGTCATATCGTCACGAGCCAGCGCTGCCAGCCGCTGGTAAGCCTCCAATCATCAATTCGAAACAATGCTGCAAGCATTCGCAGTGGCGCAGGAAATGATTTAGTGTCCAGCACCGAGCGCATTTTCATCCGGTACACTGTGCGATCATTCAAAAGGCTGATGTCCACCACCGGGAGACGCTGAAAGGAACCAATTCTTGCGAGCGCCTCTGCCAGTGTGCCGTACGAGGTTTGCTCCGAGCTGTTGAGATTTGTGACGATAAATCTTTGCGTCAGGGCATGATAGGTTAGCCGCGATCTCTGGGTCAGCGTAACGATGTTGGGGTCCGGCAAATAGGCGCGCACCCGATCCAGCCCGATTTGTGTCTCGAACGTAAGCGGCACGCCGCTATGCAACGCCTCCATCGCACCGGCAGTGAGACTGTAGTTTACCTGCGCATCGAGGTAAAGAACGTCTTCGCCAACCACGGTGGTGGCCGACGCAATCGAGAATCTGCCGTCGGTCACATCGGCATGTACCGGGACGACATGAGCAAATGTCAGGCACAACAACAGCCACACACAGCGCCGCGCATTGCCTTTAATGGCAGTCAGGGGCACCGCGTGTGCGCGCATTATGTCGCACACAAACAACATCATGATTCTCGCTCTTGGTCCTTCCAGAGCACAGCATAATAAAAGCCATCGCCACCTGTCGCCTCCGGAAACATTTGAACTCCATATTTCAATAACTTAGCACAAGCCGATACGGTGTTTGGCAGGCCAGGTCGCGCACCGTCGAGGGATTCAGCCAGGGGTTCGATCAGGCCCTCGTTTTCCTCCGGAAATATCGAACATGTGGCGTAGATAAGACGACCACCGGGTGCTACGGTCTTCCACAGAGACTGAATCAGAAGACGTTGCAACTGCGCAAAACCGGTCGCATCGCGAGGCCGGCGTAATGTTTTGATGTCCGGATGCCGGCGGATAACGCCACTACCGGAGCACGGTGCATCGACCAACACAGCATCATAGGCCCTGCCGTCCCACCACTCTTCAAGGTCAGTTGCATTGGCCTCTTTGAGCGTTGCGCTGACACCCAGTCGATCGAGGGTATCTGCTACCCGGGCCAGACGAGGCGCTGACAAATCCAGGGCCGTCAGGTCAATCTCTTCGCAGATTTCGAGCAAATGGCCGGTTTTGCCCCCGGGTGCTGCACAAGCGTCGAGTATCCTTTCACCCGGACGCGGCGCCACCAGCGATGCAGCAACTTGCGCGTTGATATCCTGGACAGACACACAACCGGCAGCAAATTCAGGCAGCTCATCTACTCCAACGGCAGTTGGCAGTCGAATGCCGGCTGCATTTTGTTGCGCCGGCTGTGCAACAATCTCCTTTTCCTGCAAGCGCTGCAGATAAGATTCTCGCGTTGTCTTGTTAAGGTTGACGCGCAACCACATGGGCGGGGGAAGATTGTTGGCCGCCACTATGTCCTGCCAATTCTCCGGCCAATCCGCAGCAATTTTTTGCACCAGCCACTTCGGGTGTTCGTGTACAAACCGGGGGTCATCGCCGAGGGCCGCGTCTATCTCTTCACGTTCCCGCAAATAACGCCGCAGTATGGCATTCAAAAATTTGGCGCCTTTGGCCTGATTCACTAAGCGACTGGCAGCAACCGTAGCCGACACTGCTGCATGCGCGGGGACGCGGGTGGCCACAATCTGTTCCAGCCCCAGTGCCAGTAATGCGCGCATCATGGGGTTCAGGGGTTTTTTGGGGTTTCGCAGCAGGTGCTCAATCACTGCTGCATGCCGTGGATATCGTCGCAGCGTACCGTATGCCAGCGCCGCTAAAAAGCCCTGATCCTTGCCGCCCAGGCCTGCCTGGTACTTTGCCAATGGTGCGTCAAGCGCAGAGCCGGTAAGCACTGCCGCAATCGTTTTTGCACCAAGCGCCCTGACTTTTGCACCGCTGGACATGTCAGGAAAACCTGCGTCCGAGACACTCGTTAGCGTTCAAAAATGCTGCGGCCTCCATGCGTTTGCCGCCAGCGGGCTGCAGCTTCGTGATGTCAAGAATTCCGTCACCTGTCGCTACCCTGAGTCCATCCGTTGTGTCAATGACCGTACCCGGTACCGAGGTAGTCGTGTCGACGCAATGAAGCACCCGTGCATTAAAGATTCGAATACGGCGATCATTCAGCAGCGTATAGGCAACGGGCCAGGGATCGAACGCACGAACCTGGCGCTCAATCGTGGCGGCGCTGTCTTGCCAATCGATTCTGGCCTCCTGCTTGGTGAGTTTTGCCGCATACGTAGCGCCATCATCGTTTTGCTTTTGCGGTTGCCGTGTACCGGCAATAATGTCAGGCAGGGTATCAACCAATGCCCGTGCGCCAACTGCAGACAGCTTGTCGTGCAACGTGCCACCAGTCTCAGTTGTGCTGATCGGCACCCGGCTTACGGACCAGATCGCGCCGGTGTCCAGCCCCTCATCCATCTGCATGATGCACACGGCGGTGGTGGTATCGCCGGCCAGGATGGCACGCTGAATCGGGGCGGCTCCCCGCCAGCGCGGTAACTCGGATGCATGGATGTTAATACAGCCCAGGGTCGGCAGATCCAGCACCTCCGCTGGCAACAACAGGCCATAAGCGGCGACTACCAGCAGGTCTGGATGCCAGCTTACCAGTGCCTGTCGACCTTCTGCCGTGCGCAATGACCGTGGCTGGTCAATCTCAATGCCATGTTCTTCAGCCCACAATTTAACCGCACTTTTGTTGAGTTTACGTCCACGTCCGGCTGGTCGGTCAGGCTGTGTCAGCACCCCAACCAGTCGATGTCCATTGCGTTTGCACCAGTCATGCAGGGCCTGCAGCGCGGGCACTGAGAATTGCGGTGTTCCTGCAAACACCACATTAAGCGGACGGTTCATCAAATCACCTGGTATCTAACGGGTTCTGTCGGATGCGTTCCTAAAGCGTGGCGCTGCGCTGATGCGCGGTATTTGCGCCCTGTCGCCGCTGCTTTTGCAGCCGTCTGTCGATCATGCGGCGTTTAAGAGGTGAAAGGTGATCGACAAACAAAATACCTTTGAGGTGGTCCATTTCGTGCTGGATACAAATGGCCAGAAGGTCTTCGGCCTCGAGCTCAAAAGGCGTACCGTGTTTATCCAACGCTGTCACCGTAATTTTAGCCGAGCGTTTTACGTTGGCAAAAATCTCAGGTACCGACAGGCAGCCTTCTTCATTTACGACTTCACCCTCCCGCGCGATGATTTCCGGGTTGATCAGACAATAGGGCTGATCGCGCCCCTCGGAAACGTCGGCTACCAGCAGACGCACATGGTGGTCTACCTGGGTAGCGGCCAAACCGATGCCCGGCGCGTCATACATCGTCCGCAGCATGTTGTCTGCCAGCGCAGTGATCTCAGGAGTGACCTGATCGATTTCAACCGCCACCTTCCTCAACCGGGGGTCAGGGTATTCCAAAATTGTGAAGTTCGTCATGTTTTCCACGTGTTTCTTTCGTGTATTTTCCGATAAAAAGTTGCTAAAGTTATGACAACTATGGAATAGCTGAGTTTCGTGTTTTGCGTAACCCCAAGTTGCCGGAATCCGGGCCTCATCTGCTTTTTGGCCTGCAGGATCCTGCCACAGTATACCGCGCGGGCCGAATGCACGCCCGGAAATTATAGCCCCTAACCTTTAAAAGAGCGGAATCTGCACATGACAGTATCGTCGTACCGGCTTACCCGGAACCTTGTCGCCTGCCTGCTGGCTGCAATTATGCTCAGTGGCTGCTCAAATCTGCGCGGCATGGACCTCAATCCGTTCGGACAGAAATCAGAGTCTGCCGCTACGCCAGTGCCGGTCGCCGAAACTGCCGGCAGCACATCAAATCCTGAAGATTATCCGGTCAGGCAGCCACCGCCGCCGCCGCGTGATGGGATGAGTACGGCGCCGGCTCAAACGTCTTCGATGATCAGGCAGCAAGGCCGCTCGCCGGTCAAACTGCGGCCGGATGCGCCTCAGAGATACACCGTCGTCAAGGGGGACACGCTGTGGGATATCTCCGGCCTGTTTCTGCAGGATCCCTGGTACTGGCCGGAAATCTGGCAGGTGAATCCGCAGATAGAAAATCCGCACCTGATTTACCCGGGCGATGTGCTCAGTCTGGTATGGGTGGACGGGGTACCGCAAATCCAGGTTAACCGCACTACCGATTACGGAATGGACAGGCGTTCACCGCAAATTCGGGTATTACCCCTGGAATCTGCAATTCCGGTTATCCCATACGAAATACTTTCTTCGTTTTTATCAAAACCGCAGGTACTGCCAAAAGAGGAAGCGTTCAAGCTCCCTTATATTCTGGACATCAAAGAGAGTCACATCGTCGCCGGCTCCGGTTTCACCGTGTACACCCGCGGCGCGGATTTTCAGGTAGGCCAGCGTTACAACGTGATGCACATCGGTGACAAATTATATGACCCTGATGATGGCCGCCTGCTCGGATATCAAATGCATTACGTCGGTGCGGGTCGTGTCACCCAGGGCGGCGACCCTGCGAAGTTCTTTTTAAATGAAACCTCACGCGAAGCGTTGCGCGGTGACCGCCTGATCGTGCAAAACATAAACCTCGCTCAGGACTTTTTACCAAGCAGTCCGGATGTGATCGTGGATGGCCGAATCGTATCGGTCGTTGATGGTTTGTCCCTGATCGGTAACTACCAGATTGTGGTACTCAACCGTGGCCATAAACACGGCGTACGCGATGGTAACGTGCTGTCTATTTTTCAGGATGGTCGCCGGGTGAAAGATCCATACGCCCGACGCGGTTGGCTGGGCAGCTCTGTCATTACGAGAAAAGTCGATCTGCCGGATGAAGAAGCCGGACGTCTCCTGGTGTTTCGTACGCAGGAAGATATCAGCTTTGGACTAGTCATGAACGCGACCAGTGAGATCAAAGTTCACGACCATGTCGTAAATCCTCGCTAGCATCACTGAAATCTGCGGGCCGGTGTCGCACTGCGACGCCGGCTTTTTTGTGGGCAATTGAATTTTTGCTGATCCTGAATTTCATGCAACAAAATTAATGTGCCTGTTCTGCCGCTCCCGTTGTGCTGCTTGGGGCTGAATGTTGCTGGGTCTTGCCAAGGGCGTGCACGTATGCCGGCGTCGCAGAGATATCGTTGTGCCCCACACCTTTAATAGTCTCGAAGCGGATGATGTCGGGATTGAACGCTGCATACAGGGCGCGGGTGCGAGCTAATGAAATCACTTCGTCTTTTTCGGCGGCCACGATTGTGGTGGCAACTGAAATCGCAGATGCGTAGCGCCACGATTCAAATCTTTCGGTGAGCAGCAGGCGAACCGGAAATATCGGAAAACCGTCTTTGGCCACGTTCACAATGCTGTCAAATGGGGTGACCAGAACCAGGCGCTCCAACGGGTTAACCGCGGCCAGGCGCACTGCAACCCCGCTGCCGAGACTGCGACCGATGACAACGATGTCGGCATGGCGATCTGACACGTGGTCATACACTGCTTGTGCGTCAGCGTGCAGCGCCTTTTCGGAGGGTTTACCACTGCTGCCACCATAGCCCCGATAATGCACCATGTAGATCGCGTGCCCCGGAAATGCCTGCGCAATATCCGGCAAACTCATCGACACGTCCTCAGCGTTGCCGCCAAAATACACGACGGCGTTTGACGAGCTTGCAGACCGGGTCGATACGTTGATTGTGGCGCCATCGACATTGATAGTAAGCAATTGCTGCGCAGGCAGGGCCGGATTGCCCGTCGGGAAATACAGCAGTTTTTTTTGCGCGGCGAACAGCGCACCGCACGCAACGACATACACCCCGATTATGGTCAGCAGCACGCCTGACATTGAACGCGGCATCTCAAAGCGGCCGGTACGCGCCGCGCGGTCCGGGTGTCAGATACACGATCTGACTGGGCTCGATTATATCGACGCGATGCCACAGCCCTGCAGGGATCACCACCCCGTCACCCGGCTGCATGGCGACATCATCCTCGGATTCCTCTTCAAAGACGATGTTAACCTGACCGCTGATCAGATAGAGCACTTCGTCACCGTCAGGGTGCATCTCGCCATTATGCGGGGAATTCTCCTGCATCCGTGCAACGCCGAAGGTCATGCCGTCTACGGCAACTGGCGGATCCGCCTGTACGGCTACCTGTTCAGCACTCAGATCCCGTGCGATCCCGATCGTGTGAGTAGCGGGGTTAAAACGGCTGACGTGTTTCATTATTTCTCCCGGTTTCTACTGCGGGTATGACGGCCAAGACGTCAGTTGCGGATCATTTATCCGGATTTGCGAAAACGATAGTGCGCAATGTACCACTGCTTGCCGTCCCCAAATCCAAACAGCTCGGCACAGGACATAAAAAACATCCGCCAGCGCTGAAACCATAATTTTGCTTTGGCCGGCGTATAGGTCGATGCAAAAATTGGCATGATCGTGTCGGCGGCACGATCCTGACTCTCAAGCCACGCGTTCAGGGTGCGTTCGTAATGCGTGCCGGGCATTGCCCAACTGCGTTCGAGCTCAAGATCGTCCTGAAACTCGGTGAGCGTGCGGAATGCCGGCATCAGCCCACCGGAAAAATAATACCGCGTTATCCAGTCTGTATGACTTTTGAGTTCGAACGGATACATTACTTTGTCGTGGCAAAAAACATGGACAAACAATATGCCATCGTCATGCAGCCAGCCTGAGATCCGGCGCATGAGTTCCTGGTAGTTTCGCATGTGTTCAAACATTTCTACTGATACTACACGATCAAACTTTTTGGCCGGGTCAAAATCGCACATGTCTGCATGCATTACTTCCACATTTTGCAAACCCCGGTCCATGGCCTGTCGTTGCACATACTGCAGCTGCGATCTGGAATTACACATCGCTGTGATCTGGCTGGCAGGATAGTGTTCGGCCATCCACAGGGTAAGACTTCCCCAGCCACAACCTAGCTCAAGTATGGTGTCACCGTCGCGAATTTCAGCGCGCTCACAGGTGACGGCAAGCATCGCTTCTTCAGCCGCCGCAAGATCCGTCGTTCCGGTACCCCAAAGACAGGCACTGTATTTCATTCGGGGCCCGAGCACCTGTTCAAAAAATTCAGCTGGCACCTCATAATGTTGTTCATTGGCTGCTGCAGTATTGACCGCCACGGGGCTTTGGCGCAGGTCTTCGATCATCTCGTCAAAACGATTCACCAGTTC
>JABDLQ010000314.1 GCA_013002925.1 Gammaproteobacteria bacterium
TGCAGGCTGTTTTTGTCGCGCTGTCCAACGTTGCCAGTTAAACTGGCACGGCGGATGCGTATGTGATGCCCTTCTTCACCCAGACCGATCGTGGCCAGATCATCGGCGGCAAAGTGCAGACCATGGCGCTCCAGGTCGAGGTCTTTGATAATTTGCGGCTGCAGCTGGTAGACGTACTGCGCTACGTCTGACACCCGGTACCCGTCAGCTATCTCACGCGTTGCCGCCATTCCACCAACCGTGTCTGCCGCCTCAAGCACCAGCACGTCGTGCCCATGCCGCGCCAGATAGGCTGCGCAGGTCAGCCCGTTGTGCCCTGCTCCGATAACAATGTAGTCATGCTGCTCAGTCATCGCCGAAATTCTCCGGGACTGTATTGCCGCATTTCAGGTCGGATAAAATTTCACGCGCTGCATTGGCACCCGGCGCCGCCATCACACCACCACCGGGGTGAGTGCTGGAGCCACACAGGTACATTCCACCGACCGGTCCTCGATACTGTGCAAAGCCGGGTAGCGGCCGGTTAAACAACAGCTGATCCATCGTGAGCTCGCCTTGAAATATGTTTCCTGATGTCAGTCCCACTTCGTTTTCAAGCTCTTTGGGGGTGCGAATTTCCGCGTGCAGTATCAAGTTTTCAAAATCGGGGCTGTAGCGCGCAATTTGCTGTATCACCGTTTGGCCAAATGCATCGCGTTGCGCATCGGTCCACTCGCCACTGTCCAGTTCAGGCGGACAATATTGCACAAATACACTCATAAAATGTTTCCCGGGCGGGGCCATCGTCGGGTCATTAGTTGTGGGCATCAGCATGTCGAGATACGGGTCTTTTGACCAGGTTTTGTTTTTCCAGTCGTCGTAGGCCTTTTCCATCCGTTCCAGCGAATCCACAAAATGCATGTCGCCATCGATTAGCCGGCTGTTGGCTGGCAACGCCGGAAAAGTCGGCAATCCGTCCAGTGCGATATTGAGCTTGCCCGATGAACCACGGATATGAAAATTGCGTACGCGTTCCACAAAACGGGCATCGAGATCGTTCTGATCCATGATCGTCAGAAACGTCCGTTTAACGTCCAGGTTGGATACAACAACACGGCTTTTGATTTCCTCACCGGTATCCAGTACGACCCCGTATGCCTTGCCATCGCGCACCAGTATTTGTTCAACCCCGGCATTACAACGCAGTTCCCCGCCCAGCGATAACAGTGAGCTGTGTAGCGCGTTGGCGACCGCACCCATGCCACCACGGGCAAAGCCCCAGGCACCGAGATTGCCGTCAACATCGCCCATGTAGTGATGCAACATGACATACGCGGTGCCCGGAGAATAGGGCCCAAGTGCCGTACCGATGATGCCGCTGCCGGCGAGGTGCGCCTTGATCACATCACTTTCAAAAAACTCATCCAGGTACTCGCCCACACTCATGGTCCAGAAACGCAGCGTGTCGTACATGACTTCGTCATCCATACCCACGAATTTTTGGCCAATATGCAAAAGCTCTTTCAGATCCCGTGGTTTGAACGACGTGGGATCCGGTGGCGTGGCAAGCATAAAATCACGGATAAAACGGCACTGCCTGGCTGTTTCCGCCTTGAACCGCAAATAGGCATTGGCATCGTGTTTGGAGTGCCGGGCAAACTCCCGGTACTTGACTTCAGCATCCCAGTAGCTACCCAGGTATCCGCCATCCTGCAAAAATGTCGCACCGCCGGCGTACGGCGTAACCTGCAAGCCGTGACGAGCGAGATCCAGCGCGCGATAAATTTCCGGGCGCAACAGGCTGCACACATAGGAGCAGTTGGAGTATATCCAGTCAGGGTGCAATTCGCGGCTGACAGTGGCGCCGCCAATATACGGGTTCTTCTCTACCACCAGGACATTCAGCCCGGCTTTGGCCAAAAATGCCGCATTGGTCAGGCCATTGTGACCGGCACCGATCACGATCGCATCGTATGTCTTCACTCTTGAGGCTTCCCGTTTACGGCGTAGTACCACGTTGACTGATCATTGCCATGCTCTTCGGCAGATTCAGCAACGTAATGCGCAGCATACAACGTTTTGGTGATGGCACCCACTGGTTTCGGGTAACACGATCTGTGCCTGACTGACTGAATCACGCATTCAATGTTGCCCGGGTCAACGCTGCACTAAGGCGCCCGGATTACCAAATCACCACAACCCGAACCAAACCGTCATCTGCACCATCGACCAGACCACTGCGCAACGCAGCACCGGCTCATCCGCCCCCATAAGAGAGCAGCCGCTGTCTGAGCTCTGCACTTGCGCCCACGCGATTCAGAAATTCACTGGCTGCCTGCGGGTCGTGCCTGTCTCGATGCAAGTTTAGCCACGTGGAGGTGATCACCTGGTCACGCGCCTCTGATGATTCTATGCGACTTACGACGCCGGAGATCTCGTTGACGTTGAGCGTTGAAGAGAGAGTTAATGTGACCAGAGCGGCATCCCGCACGTCACCGGCGCGCAGTGTTTTGGCCCAGTCGAGCGCAGCCAGAGGATCTGATTGTGCCCATGTGTTCACAATTTGGGTCACCGTCTGGTGTTGAATCTCCGGTGTACTCCGGGACGCCCAGGTTGCAGCAGCGGCCGGATCGTTCACAGCCCAGGTACTGATGGCAATTCGTGTCGCTGAATAGCGTTGCTCGTTACTCAGACCTTCTGCCACATTCAGCGCGTAGATCGGGTCCCTTTCCGCCACATGATGAATGATGCCAGCCACCGCCTGTTCGTAATAACGATCGCCGCTGAACTGCGCAAGCCAGTTCAAGGCATCACGCGGGGCACGGCGGCTCATAGCAGACGCAATGCCGGTAAGCAGTTGCCCACGCTGCGCAGCCGGAATCTGGCGCAACAGGGTGGCAGCCTGCTGCGGGTCATCATGCACCAACTGAGAGGCCATGCCGGATATTGCCTGCACATAGGAGTCTCCTTGCAACGTTGCAGCCCAGGCAAGCGCCGCCGCCGAGTCTGTTGCGGCCCATTGCGCAGCGATTTTTTGATACAGCTGATCTCGCCGCCTGCCGTGTGGCAGCTCATGGATATATTGTAAGGCCAGCTGCGGATTCGACTGGCTCATATTCTCCAGCACACCGCTCATTTGTCGCTGCCGTTTGCCGGGAGACTCGGTGGCACGCGCCATCGCCATCGCGCCCTCTGGATCTGACTCGGCAATCTGCATCAGGATCGAATCAAGTGCCGAGTCCCGCTGCTGTGGACTCAATGTGTTGATCAAAGCCACCGCCTGCTCCGTATTTTGCCAGGCCAGGCGCCGGGCCATGTTGTTTAACAACTGGTCTTTTTCATTGGCATCGGTTGCAAGCGTGCTAACTGCCTGAACGGCGGCGTCAGGATCCGTCGCTACCCACACGTCAAAAATCTCTGCGTACGCATGGTGGCGAGCCTGGCCGCTAAGCCCGGCGGCCAGTTCCAGTGCATGCATCGGGTTAACCGATGTGTAGCTGCGCAGCATTTTTTCTAACTGCTGGTCTCGCGCCCTGGTATCCGCGATACCCAGCACGCTTTGCACAGCCCCCTCGGGATCATCAGCAACCCATTGCTGGTAAACAGCAGCGAGATACCTATCCCGCAACCCTCTGTTCGGAATACTTTCAAGGGCTGTCAGAGCAGCTACCGGGTCGTTACGTGCCCAGACAACGCCTACCCGGCGAATCGCATCGTAGCGACCGCCATCCTGTTTCATGTTTAGTGCCTCAAACAAAGCGGACTGCGGATCGTAGTTCGCCCGCAACCCGATTGCGCTGCTACGCAAATAAGCTGTGTCATGAAAATCTGACAATTGTGCGTTTATCCTGTCGATATCCCCATAACTGTGGCGCGATGCTGCCGTCAGAATTGCATGGCCAGCCTTTCTTCGTTGCACGGGATTGGCAATCTGATTAGCCGCCATAATTGCTTCCTGCAAATCCAGTTTCGACCAGTTAATAAAAATTGAGCTCAGAATCTGGTCATCGATATCAAGATTCATGCCCAACAGAAAATCAACTGCAGCGTGTGGATCCAGTTCGGTATAGCGTGAAAACAAAATATCGAGCGCTGCCTGGCGGTCGTAGCGGTCAATCACCTGCGTGGATTGCACGATCAGCGTTTCCAACTCAGAGGCACTGGCCCGGCCGGCTATCGTGAACAAGGCTTCGGTTTGTGAAAAGTCTCCCGGTAACTCGAGCACATCATCGACGCTGGTGAGCGATGCGTAATGATTACTGCGGTGATCCTGCGCCTCGCTGCGAGAGATT
>JABDLQ010000338.1 GCA_013002925.1 Gammaproteobacteria bacterium
CCCAGTCCATCGGCCAGTATCAATGCCGCCGTATTCTCACCGACCTGGCAAAAACCAATACAGTCTTCATTGCCTGTCGATTTATCCGGACTCGAATGCGTGTACCACGCAAGCTTGCCAATATTGAGCTTCGATCCTTCGGTTTTTTTCATATCGCCGCTGACCAGCGACTCGCTGTAAAATTCAGTGTCTGTCATATCGGCCATTATTTTCCGTTCACAGGCGTGGTGCACCAGGGGCAATAGCTCCAGAAATCCGTGCTAATACCCCAGTGACATTTCTTGCATTTTTGCATTCCCTCCGGCTGCCATTCCTGGCGGGTGCGTGCATGACACCACGGACAATACTTCATAAATGGCATCAATGGCCCATCGCAGGTTTTACGATGACAGGTTGCTGAATACCGTTTGTCGGCATAGCGCCGGCTGGTTTCTTTTTCAAAGCCTGCTCCAAAACACCAAGGGCAGTATTCCCAGTCTTTTTTAACCCCGCGATCACAATGAGGACAGATCGAGGTAAAACGAGTCTTTTCAGGATCACACTGTACATCGTCCCGGCACCAGGGACATACTCTCATCTTTTCGGATACGGGACCGTCGCACGACCTGCACTGTAAATGCGTTTCCAGTTTGCTGCCAAAAAGGCGTCGAAACTGCTTAAACTGAATGTGACGCCAGTGTTTGCCATCAATGGTCCCGTTGGTGCTGCCATTACCCGCAATTTGGCTACGGCGTCCGCGTTGTTTTCTATACAGTTGGCGGCCTCTTTCAAGTTTGATGTAGGCGTTTTGCATTGCGTTGCCATCGCGGAATCGTGCAGCCGGTTTAAATTCCAGTGCCCGGTGCAGGAACTCCACCATTTGTGGGTGGACCCGCTCTTTTAATCGCTTGATCCCTGCTGACGGCCAGGTAAACGGCCATTCATGCTCCGCGCCGGTCAACATACGATGCAAAATGAGTCCGACAGCAAAAACATCTGACCGAAATGACGGACGGCCCATCGCCTGTTCCGGAGCCAGATACCCCAGCGTACCGGAACCTGACGCGCGCACCGTGTTAAACGTTGCTTTGGCGATACCAAAATCAGCCAGTCGTAAACGACCATCATCAAACAGGATCAGGTTTGCCGGCTTGACGTCACAGTGCATGATCCCCTGCTCATGCGCGTAAGCAATGGCACGAATGATCTGACGTGCATAGTCAAATGCCTTTTTGGTAGACAAGCGGCGCCTGAGCCGGGCTTCCAGGGTTTCGACACCCAGGGGTGTCACCATCGTGAACACCTCGTTAATGACGCTGGCATCTTTTAGCGGCAGAACGTTGGGATGCTCCAGTCGCGCAGCAATTCGTACCTCGCGTTTGAAGTCTGCAAGAAAGTTTTTGTCGTGAGCATTCAGGTGAGGAATCTTCAGCGCAACCCGCACTCCCTCAATAGTATCTATCGCGCTGTACACAGTGGCGTAGGGACCCCGCATCAAGCAGCCGTCCACTTTATATTTGCCATGTTTTTGACGCGTTTTCAGTCTTACTTCTTGCAGCATGAAGCTCTTATACTCAATCAGTGGGCCAGAGAAGCCTGTAACAAACCAGTTCAGGTCTGGCCCGGGGTTTCGGTAGCTCAGGTATTTGGCAACAGCCGTTGCGCAGGAGACCGCCTGTCGATATGCCTCACTCGTTCTGTCTTCAGGTATTGTACATCAGGGTCAGGCAGGGCTGGATTACTCTTTAGCATTTTGTTTTGCGCTTCGGCGTGAACCGGGCAGATTATCATGGCTGCAGCGATGCGCAGGACCGGCGGTTCTTGCGGTCGGGGGAGCATCCATGGCCGGTGCGCGCGAACGTGTGTTTCATCAGGCGTCTTCTGCGTATATCAGGGCGCTATTCGTAATAACCGCATTAATTATGTCGCCAGATGCATTGCATTTTGTTCCGGTTGCGGTATCTTCCGTCTTGCGACGACGGCGCAAACCGTCACTAACCAGAGGTTAATAATGTGAGCATACCCCAAGGGGATGTTGCCGCCCGCCCATCTGTGCGCCCGGCCGACCCCCGTTTCTCTTCAGGTCCGTGTAAAAAACACCCGGGTTGGTCCGCCGGGAAATTTTCCGATACCCATTTGGGCTTTAGTCACCGCGCCCCCGCGCACAAAGCACATATCAAGTCTGCAATTGATCGTTCCGCTGCTTTACTGGGATTGCCCGAAGGCTGGCGTCTTGGCATTGTTCCGGCCTCGGACACCGGTGCCTTTGAAATGGCCATGTGGTCCTTGCTGGGACCACGCGGCGTGGATGTGCTGCGCTGGGAAAGTTTTTCTTCTGACTGGGCCGGCGACATAGAAAACCAGTTACGACTACAGGATGTCAGGTACTTTCAGGCCGGGTACGGAGAATTGCCGGACCTGGCAACGGTGCAGCCTGAGCGCGACGTTGTGTTTGTTTACAACGGGACAACCAGTGGTGTGCGCGTACCCAACCTCGACTGGCTGGGCGAAGACCGGGACGGCCTCGCCATCTGCGACGCGACGTCAGCGGTGTTTGCCATGCCGATTGAAATCGACAAACTCGATGTCGTCACATGGTCCTGGCAAAAAGTGCTCGGTGGTGAGGCCGGGTTTGGCATGCTGGCACTGAGCCCACGGGCCGTGGCACGTCTCGAATCCCATACACCGTCATGGCCCATGCCGAAAATCTTCAGACTGACGAAAAACGGCAAACTCAATGAGGGCATTTTTCAGGGCTCGACGATTAATACCCCCAGCATGCTCGCGGTTGACGATGTGCACCTGGCTCTGGACTGGGCCGAAACCGTCGGTGGTCTGGACGGTCTCATCGCCCGCAGCGAGGCCAACTACGCAGCCCTGGACCGATGGGTCAGCCAAAGCAACTGGATTGACTGGCTGCCAGCGCGCGAGGACACCCGCTCCAACACATCGATGTGTCTGAAAATCACGCATTCAAAATTCACCGCGCTGGCCGAGGAAAAACAACGTGCTGCGATCAAACAGATGTGTGGCTGGCTTGCTGAAGAAAATGTGGCCTATGACATAGCGGCCTATCGTGCAGCACCACCGGGGCTGCGAATCTGGGGTGGCGCAACGGTCGATGCCACTGACATCGATGCGCTTGTGCCCTGGCTAGACTGGGCGTTTGACCGCTGGCTGATACAGGATTGAACAAGGAAATACCATGACAACACCACGTGTACTTATCTCTGACAAAATGTCCAGCCAGGCAGCGGAAGTGTTCAAAAACCGCGGCATCGAGGTTGTGCAGTCACCCAATCTCTCGGCCGAAGAGCTGGCCGACATCATCGGCGATTTCGATGGCCTGGCGGTGCGCTCTTCAACCAGGGTCACTCCACAACTGCTCGAAAAAGCCACCCGCCTGAAAGCCATCGGCCGTGCCGGTATCGGGGTCGATAATATTGACGTTGCGGCCTGTACTGAAAAAGGCACCGTCGTGATGAATACGCCTTTTGGCAACGCCATCACCACCGCCGAACACACGCTGGCCATGATGTTTGCACTCGCCCGTCATATTCCACAAGCCAATGCCTCAACCCACCAGGGACTGTGGGAAAAATCTAAATTTATGGGCACCGAACTTACCGGCAAACTGCTGGGGCTGATCGGCGCCGGCAACATCGGCTCGATCGTGATTCGCAAGGCACTGGGTGTGGGTCTGCGTGTGCAGGCCTATGATCCATTCCTGACGGAGGAACGCGCCGAAACACTCGGTATAAAAAAAGTCACCATGGATGAGCTGTTAAGTAGCTCCGACATCGTGACACTGCACGTGCCAAAAACACCCGAGACAGCTAATATCATTGACGCGACGGCACTCAATAAAATGAAAAAAGGCGCCATGCTGATAAACTGTGCACGCGGTGGACTCGTTGATGAAACCGCGCTGCATGCGGCTCTGACCAGCGGCCATTTGCACGGCGCAGCTCTAGATGTCTATGAAGTCGAGCCTGCAAAAGACAACGCGTTATTCAACTTGCCAAATATCATATGTACACCGCATCTTGGCGCGTCGACACAGGAGGCTCAGGAAAAAGTTGCTGTCCAGATCGCCGATCAGCTTTCCGATTACTTGCTCGACGGGGCCATATCCAACGCTCTGAACGCGCCCAACCTGACCGCCGAGGAAGCCTTGCATCTGGGCCCCTATCTGCGATTGATTGGTAATCTGGGCGCGTTTGCGGGGCAGCTCACGCATGACCCGATCAAATCGATCACGGTAAACTTCAGCGGGGATGTTACGCAGTTCAATGTCGAACCGCTGGTCACGAAAGCCGTGCAGGAGATTCTGGCGCCGCGCATGTGTAACGTAAACGCAGTCAACGCGCAGCAGGTCGCCAGACACATGGGTATCCACATCACGTCGGCCAAAGATGAGGTTGAGGACGAATTCCACAACCGCATTTCCCTGACGATCAGCACCAACGGAAAAGCACGCTCGGTCAGCGGCACACTGTTTAGAAAGATAGGCCGTCTCGTTGAAATCAAGGGAATGAAACTGGAGTCCGAGTTTGGTGAACATATGCTGTATTTAACTAATGAAGACAGACCCGGCGTCATTGGGGCAATTGGCATGTTTGCTGCCAACAAGAACATCAACATTGCCAACATGCACCTTGGACGTCATGGCAACGGTGGTGATGCGATCGCCCTTTTGGAAGTAGACGCGCCGATCGACACCGGGGTTCTCGCCGAATTACGCGAGCTCGAACATATCCAGGATGCCAACTATCTGAATTTCAATCCGTGATTGACTGGCCGCAGCGCACGTGAACGCCGTCAACTATCAAT
The DNA here is from genome assembly GCA_013002925.1 of Gammaproteobacteria bacterium. Classification (GTDB taxonomy): domain Bacteria; phylum Pseudomonadota; class Gammaproteobacteria; order Steroidobacterales; family SZUA-146; genus SZUA-146. The sequence goes on from JABDLQ010000338.1 coordinate 4,813, forward strand.
TACCTGCGCCTGCCTGGGTGCAGGATGAGTCGATACGTGAATACGCCATCGTCGTCGCCGGTGTTTCAATTGTTCCCGGCGATACTCAGCGCATCGAGTCATGGCTATCGGGTCAGGGCATTCCGATTCGGGTTGTCACATCGGCACCTGCCGATGAATATTTCGAACTGCTTCTGGAAGCCCGGGGCGCTCAGGCGTTTGGTATCTTTGAACGCCTCTACCGGCAACTCGACAAGCTCGACGTATTTATGCTGCCGCAGATCTCGCGCAAAAAAGCGGTGCTTGTCTGCGATATGGACAGCACCATCATCCAGACAGAATCTCTCGACGAGTTGGCGGATTATATGGGCATCGGTGCACAAATCGCTGCCATCACGCGCCGGGCCATGAACGGTGAAATCGACTTTGCAGCAGCGCTCGAAGAACGCGTTGCCCTGCTGACGGGACTGCCCACAACCGATGTCGAAGACTGTGTCAGTCACACTCGTTACAACGATGGCGCCAGGGAACTGGTTGCTGCCGCACGCGCAGGTGGTCTGCGCACTGTGCTGGTCAGCGGTGGCTTTTCACCGTTTGTAAGCTATGTGGCGAAAGACCTTGGCTTTGATCGCTGGGTCGCGAATACGCTCGATATTCGCGATAATCAACTGACCGGTCGGGTGTTACCACCGATCATCGACAAGGACACCAAGCTTGCCGTGCTGCAAGAGGAATGCGCGGCGCTGGGGGTCGGACCTGAATCTGCATGCACAATCGGCGATGGCGCCAACGATATCGACATGCTGGCAGCTTCCGGACTTGGCATCGCCTACCGGGCTAAAGCAGTGGTGTTGGAAGCTGTACCCTATCACCTGCGACACTCCAGCCTCGCAACCGTAATCAGGGTGCTGGACCTGGCTCCGGTTTGACCCAACAAAAGTAGGCGCACATTGTGAAAAAACTTCTTGCGATCAGCCTGATTCTAAGCGCACCAGCGGTGTTTGCGAACAAAGTCAAAGTGCTGGAAGTAACAGCACCTGCCGGTTTTTCAGAAGCACCGGTAATTCATGTGGTCTCCTCCGATGGTAATGCCTGGGATGCGGTCGACAGCAATAATACATCGGCGTTCAAGATTGGATTACAGGCCCGCTGTCGTTCCGGTATCAAGCGCAAGAGACAGCCTTATCGGGGTGCATTGCATGTACCAGGGTTTGAGCGCGTCGGCCCGACGCTTCCGGCAGACGCCATGATTCCACAGACTGATTCGACGTATGCCCTGTTTCGTTATGCCGACGGTGCCGGACAATCCATTTCGGCACCAAAATTGTGTATGGACGAATTGGCCCGACGCCAGAACAGTCATCCGGAGCAGTCAAAACACCAGCTCATGGCGCAGGGGTTTAGCCTTGAAGTGCCAGCGGCGTTTACTGCTAACTACACACTCACCTGCCTGGCTACCGGTTTTGGTGGCACGGAAATGCAGACCCGTTCTGTTGCGGTCAACAGTCGCATCAAATGCACCGCGTCCGATCTGGCAGCAGCCTACATTCCCACCGCACGGATAAAGATCCGTGAAACAAAACCGGAACCGTTGATTGCCGACATAATGCTGCAGGCCACACCCGAAGAGTTTTCCGGCACATGCCCTGCAATCGTGACCTTCAATGCAGCGTTAACCGCCTCCAGGCCCGGCAAAGTAAGCTATCGCATCGTCAGCGGCGGTGGCACCGTCTCTGCCACCCATGAGATGGTGTTTGACCAGGCGGCTACGCGACAAATTCCCGGGTGGCAGCGCACCATCGCTGCGGATACACCACCGGATCTTCCGATGACTGCCCCTGCGCCTTCACTCAATGACCGGGTTGTAAACCGGACGAGCACCGCAGTCCAGGAAAACCAACCCGGTGCTGAGGCAACAGAGGATCTTGCCGGTGTAGTCACCACAGCCGGACGTCACTCTTTGCGCGCGGTGTTGCCTGACTCACCGGCACCGAAAACGACACCTGAGTTGCCTGCAGTTGAAGCAGCGCCCGCCGACCAAAAGACAATCAATGCTGAAAACGATTCACCAGCATCGCAGAACAATAAGGGTTCAGCGGTCACCACATCCGAAACACCCGGGCTTGAAACCGAAGCCGACGCCGACGCGCCTGAAAAATCCTGGGACTTCGTTGGCTGGGAGCAAATTGAGATCGTTGCGCCTGAAGCTATCACCGGCAAACAGACACGGTTTGCCGTTGATTGTGAGAAATAGATCGAGATAATGGCTTCTCAATCCCTGTTTTCAATTACGTGACACTGCGATGACCGACACTAATGTAAAAGCCAACATGGAACGAGTCGTTCTGATTCAGGGTGCCAGCCGTGGCATTGGACTACAATTTGTACGCGAACTGGCACAGCGTCCAGACACCGCAAAAATTTTCGCAACCTGCCGGCGACCTGGGGACGCCGCCGAACTGTCCGCCCTGGCCGAGCATTATTCCAACATTGATATATTAACCCTGGATGTCGCCCAGGAAACGAGTGTGGCAGCGGCGGCGGAAACACTGGCAGCGCGTACTGACCACATCGATCTGCTGATCAATACCGCCGGGCTGTTGCACACAGACAGTCAGCAACCCGAAAGGCGGCTGCGGGAGGTTAATGCAGATGCCCTGCGCAGCAGTTTTGAAGTTAATGCGATCGGACCCATCCTGATGGCGCGCTATTTCGAGCCTTTTCTGTTCAGGAGCAGCCATGCGGTTTTTGCCAGCCTGTCGGCTCGCGTAGGTAGCATCGGCGATAATCGTCTAGGTGGGTGGTATGCGTATCGCGCATCCAAAGCGGCGCAGAACATGTTCACACGTACTCTTGCCATTGAATGGGCGCGACGCACACAACCCGTTATTTGTCTTGCGCTGCATCCCGGCACCGTTGACACGGATCTGTCGCGACCATTTCAAAAAAATGTAACCGCTGAGAAGCTGTTTAGTGTGGAGCGAGCAGTAAAACAGTTAATGTCGATTATTGACGGTGCATCAGAAAAGGACACCGGTCGCTTTATTGCCTGGGACGGACAGGATATTCCTTTCTGATCAGGGCAACTGCATCACACCTTGTGTCGGGCAACCTGTTCTTGCCATTGCAGCACCTCGACGAGTAAAAAGAATCCACAATCCTTGCGGCGAAACATGTCAGGACAGCCCCTGACAGGCGTCATCGTCAGCAATAAATATGTACTGCTCCCTCGCGCTATACGCGACAATTGCGACCCGATTGGTTGGAAACAAGACACCTGATACCTGACTGGGTTTTCTGACAGGAGCATGAATTGCAATTGGTGCTGGAAACCATTTAACAAAATGCGGACATATGTCGGCGCACCGATGAATTTTAAGTACAATGCCGATGGTTACCCATTTTAGCTATTAAATCGGCGCCTTATGGGTGAATCGGATACTCTGGTCACATGAGTCCTCACCATAATTTGACGCCGGTTAATGCATATTAAGGGTAGTTTTCCAGAAGTCTGCTCTCAAAATGTAAAGAAAAATTCGTGCAGTAAACTGCCTGTTAATTGGCATGTATGAGGGCACTGACGCAAATGCGATTGTCACTGAGTAATAACAAGCAATGAAAAACGTTCAGGATATCTACCCGGTGTCACCGATGCAGGAAGCCATGCTGTTACACAGCCAGGCACACACCCGTGATGACACCCTGTTTAACCAGTTTTGTTATTACCTCGATGCCGATCTCGATCAGACTGCTTTTCAGCGCGCCTGGGAACAGGTCGTGGCACGCCATGCCGCTCTGCGCACCGCGTTTGTATGGGCGGGCGTAAAAACACCTCAGCAAGTGGTTCGCCAGACAGTCAAACCCGAATTTGTCATCGAAGATTGGCGGGCGCGAGATCCTGATCAACAGCGGCAGGATCTTGTTGATCTACAATCCCGGGACCGGGCGTCAGGTTTCGATCTCAAACGAGCTCCACTGATGCGTTTTCATCTGCTCAGACTGGCAGACCACCGTTGGTTTTTCATGTGGAGTAATCACCACCTGATACTGGACCGGTGGTGTCTGGGCACAGTGTATTCAGACCTCAATCGCTTTTATAAAGGGCTGTGCGCAGGCGATAAAATGAATGACGCACCGGCGCCTTCGTTTCGCAATTACATCGACTGGATCAGACAACAGGATCGCACCCTGGCGCACAGATTCTGGCGCAACACACTTGCCGGGTTTAAGATCCCGTCTTTCTTATTACCGTGTTTAGAACAACGATCACCACCGGGGCAGTCTCAACAAAAGTTCGGTCTGCTAACAGTAGACGGCGAGATCTTCGACGCCTTGAAAAAATACGCCGGTTTGCACGGGCTCACTATGGGCGTGTTGATCCAGGGCGCCTGGGGATTGGCACTCAATCAGCATACCGGTCGCCAGGATGTCATTTTTGGAGCTGCGGTATCCGGCCGCCCTCCGGACCTGCCACAAGTTGATTCGATCGTGGGATCGTTCATCAATAATATACCGGTACGGCTGCGCATGCTGTCGCAAAGCACGATGGTAACCTACTTCAGGGAGCTTCAGGCAGCACAATTTCACCGCCATGCATTCGAATACCTTTCACCAGCGGATATCCGCCTCTGCGCACAATTTTCCGACGGCGCAAGTGCCAATTCGCTTTATGACTGTTTGTTCGTATGGTTGACTGGCGGACATGACATGCACACTACCGATTTGCCCTTGCAGCCAGTATCGGTGCGTTATGCTACCAGTTATCCGTTGACCTTAAGCGTTGAGGACAACGGCAGTGGCCTGGACGTGCGTCTCGATGCCGCTGTGGCGACGGATGCAAATGTCCAGCCAGCATTGGACTCATTGCATTCGATATTGCAGGCTGTAGCGGCCTCTGATGGCAGGCTGGTTCTTGGTGAGTTACCCGGCTTCGTGAACGACGTGGAGTTTGATGGGGGGAACGTCCGGCAAGAAACTGAGCAATCAATGGGCAACGTAGCCGCCGCGACAACTACGGTTGACGGCCCGATGCCATCAGGCCGTGAAGGCCTGCACATCGACATGATGAGGGACATGCTGTGCAGCGCCTGGCACGAAGTACTGGAGTACGAAAAAATTGCGGATGACAGCGATTTTTTTGGCTTGGGTGGCACCTCTATTCAGGCTGCGCTACTGCACACAAAAATTGAAAGCGCAACGCGCAAATCCATACCGTTGCTCGCGCTTTTTGGTGACCCGACCATTACCGGCATGGCCCGCATGATAACGGCAGAGGACTGGCCTCTGCAGCCTCATGTCGTGACTGCGCTGCGTGCCAGCGGAAAGCCAGCGCCATTATTTTGTGTTGCTTCGCCGGAAGTCAACACGCTGGGCTACTCTTTAATGACCCGCTATCTTGATCGCGCGCTTGACGTTTATGTGGTTCAGGCACCGCCGGTGACAGACACGTTAAGCCAGTTACACCCATCCGAGCTTGCTACCACTGCCAGCCACTATCTGGAGGCGATAAGAACCGTTCAACCGGCGGGGCCATATCGCATTCTGACCATGTGCGCCGGCTCACACATCAGTGTGGAAATAGCACGCCAGTTAGAAGCAGACGGTCTGGCCGTTGATTTTTTTGGTGTCATCAACACCTGGAGCCTGTATTCCATTTCCCGGTGGTTTTATGTTAACCGTTTTATAAATATTGCCCGATATTATCGTCAGCGGCTTGCCGGTATATTGACAAAAGAGGACACCAAACCCGACACTGGGCACGGACATGTGGCGCCTGTCCCGGCAGCATCGCATAGTGCCCAGATGGTGCCTGCGGAAGAACAGGCTGGCCTGGACAACCCCTGGATCAGTGAAGTGGGGTTTGCGCACAAGGACCCGAAAAACAAAAAAATGACCACTCCGGTCACGGTATTTCGGCTTAAAAATCAGCAATATTGGCGAGTTCGCGATCAATCGCTGGGGTGGTCGAGACTCAGTGCTAATGTAAATATTGTACCAATGGCGGGTCACGATCATGATGCCATGATGCGCGAGCCGCGTGTGCAGGATCTCGCCAACGCGGTAAGCAACTCTTTGAGGGCGCTGGCACAAAATACAGGAACTGAAATATGCACTGCAAGAAAATAAAACAACTATTGATCCTGGCCGTGCTGTGGTGTGTCGGCCCGGCTGTGTGGGGCCATGCTCTCGACCAAAGCTATATATTTTTGACCATTGAAGATAGTCGGGTTTCAGGTCATGTCGACCTGGCCATTCCGGATGTCAATGCCGCACTCAATCTGAATTTACCCACGGACGGCAGCGTCTCGATGGACGATCTGACACCGCATTTCGAAGCAATTCATGGTTATCTGCAGCGTCGCGTTCAGATGTCTGTGAATGGCGGCACGATGGCCCTGCCGTTTACCGAATTCAGTCTTTTTGACGTTGATCCCTCACAATATGTACAGCTTAATTTTGAATTTGCCGATTTACCGCGCGAACCGGAAACAATGGCATTTGACTATTCCGTACTGTTCGACATCAAACCGCACCACCGTGGATTGGTGGTTATCGAAAATAACTGGAAAACCGGCACCTTCAATAATGAGGCCAATGTTTCGCTGATTTTTCAGCCTGGTAAAAACAAGCAGTCGCTGGATTTATCCGACTCCTCACAATGGACCGGTTTTAGCGCACTGGTAGGCATGGGTGTTCACCACATCTGGATTGGCATCGATCACATATTATTTTTGTTTGCCCTGTTGTTACCGGCCGTGATGCTTCGACAAGATGGCGCATGGCAACCGCAAATGCAATTTCGTGGGGCGTTTATACACGTCGTTAAAATAGTCACGGTATTTACGATAGCGCATACGATCACCTTAAGCTTGGCAGCGCTGAATGCAATTTCACTTTCGTCGCGGTTTGTCGAATCTGTCATTGCCATATCGATTGCCATTGCCGCGCTCGATATTCTGGTGCCGATTTTCAAACAGCGCATCTGGATCATTGTGTTTGCGTTTGGTCTGTTTCACGGGTTTGGCTTTGCCAGCGTACTGGGAGAGATCGGCATTCCATCAAATTACCTGGTGCATTCCCTGCTCGGATTTAACGTGGGAGTCGAGATCGGGCAGGTTGCGATCGTGATGGTGATTTTTCCCGTGCTGTACCTGTTGCGCAAACATTGGGTATATGTGAAAGCGATATTACCAGCCGGTGCGGTAACCCTGATCGGTATTTCGCTGTACTGGTTTATCGAACGTGCCCTGCTGATTGATTTACCCGCCGGCGCCCTGGTGAATTCAGTAAGGGATTGGGTTCAGGCACTTTTGACATGAACGCTTTAGCTTACAGCTACGCCCACAAACGGTTGCGAGCTACGGATCACTATTCAGGATAGGCACATGGATTTTTCGTGGTCAGAGAAACAGCTGGAATTTTATGATGCCGTGGTGGAGTTCGCGCGCACACAGCTTAACGACGATGTCGTCTTGCGCGATAAAAACAGCGTGTTTCCAATGGAATTGTGGCAAAAATGTGCCGACTTCGGTATCCAGAGCCTGCCGCTGCCAGAGCACTATTCACAGCGGAAGGAAGTCGATTTTCTGACGGCCATCCTGGCCATGGAAGCGTTGGGCTATGCGTGCAGCGACAACGGTTTGAATTTTGCTCTTAATGCTCAAATGTGGACCGTGCAACTGCCTTTGCTGCGTTTTGGTTCCGATGAGTTGAAGGAACAATATTTACCCGGCATGTGTAAGGGTCAGATCATCGGTGCACACGCGATTACCGAGCCTGCTACCGGCTCCGATGTTTTTAATATGGAGGCCAGCGCCACCCGAAGTGACGGCGGCTACATCATCAACGGGCACAAACACTATATTTCACTCGGCCCGATAGCCGATATTGCACTTGTATTTGCGCGCACCGATCCCGATGCCGGCAAATGGGGTGTCAGTGCATTTGTGGTTGATACCGCAAGCGATGGCGTCGAAGTTGGTGCAAACCGTGAGAAAATGGGATTGCGTACTGTGCCATTTGGCGATCTGACATTCAC
>JABDLQ010000411.1 GCA_013002925.1 Gammaproteobacteria bacterium
GGATGCCTGCCCTGCCCTTTGGCGCCAAGCGGTTTCAGACCTCGCAATAGCGCATGAAATACCGAGTTGGCAGCATCCGCGTCGTGACGTTGCGCGTACAAATCGAGCAGGGATTCCAGCTCTCCCGGTCTCACCGTGTCAATATTGTGTTGACGTAGCCAAAGCTCAAAACGCGCACGCATCGGTTGTTCTGCTCCGGCGGCCCGAGTGAACGGCGAGCGCAGGAATGTGCTGACTTCCGCAAAGAAACTTTCCTGCAGCACATGTCGCAGTATTGTCTGTGCGCCCAGCACCAGCTTGTTACGCGAAAACTTTCGGTCGGTACTGAGTGTGTATGGACGGCCTGCAAGGCTACTGGACGGTAAAGCGGAGCCAGGTGACAGCACCTCATCAAAGATTCGTTTAACCTGGTCAAATCGCTGGTCCAGATCCGGCACCAGGATCGCGGTGACTCCAGGGTTATCCTGTGCGAGTTGCATGCGTGCCCAACGAGCCGCTGCAACAAGTTCCAATTCAAAGTTGGCAAATCCGGCGCGTGTCAATTTGCCTTTGATTTTCTTTTGTTTGAGCAGCTTGAAACCTGACCCCAGATTCTCGAGCGTCTTGAGCAATACTCGTTGTTGCGGTGAAAATTTATCGAAACCAAAGAGAATCACTTCATCCGGCGGCGTAATTGCACCGGCCCGAATCGCCGGGGAAATGCTGTCCGGGAGGCGCGCTGAATCAAGCCAGTGATTTTTCGATGAGGTCTCAAAATAACGCTTCATCCAGCCGGAAAACGCGCGCACATCACTGTTGGGAAACTGTGCTGTTTTTGGATCCGGTAACCGCCAGGCCTGGATCAGGCCCCAGGCCTGGCGGGCGACGGCCGCTGTCGAGCTCAGATTGTCCATCAGGTTGCCACCGGAAGACTGACTGAGAATCTGTTCCCAAACCAGTTGTTCCTGGCTGGGGTTCAGCAAACTGCGTTGCCCGGACGATGATTTGTAGCCAGACCACATCACCTCCCGCGCCAGACTGAGCACCCAGTCGTTCCAGGTCAATATACGCGGTGTCATCCACGCGTCCGTACCCTGAGCTTTCTGGTGATGCGCGTAAGCGTAACGCAGATACCGTGCCTGAGTATGTTGACTCGTAATCACTGACCGACCTTCCTGCAGGGCGGCAATCAGCCGTTGGTCGATGAGTTCAACTGCCACGTTAGTGTTACGAAGCCGGCGCTGTGCTTAATTCAGGACTACGTCCTGCAATGCTGCTGAGCTGCGTATCGATGCGCCTGAATACCTCCTGGATGCGACCTGCCCTGGGTAACAGCGTCATGCGAAAATGATTGCGATACGGAACATTAAAACTGCTGCCTGGGGCCAGTAGTACATGCTGTTTCTCCAACAGCTCCATTGCAAAACCATGGTCGTCAAAGGCCGGCAGCCGCTGCTGGTCGACCCCGATAAATGCATACATGGATCCTTGCGGGGCTACAAGGTCAAGGTAGGGGCTGTCTGCCACCGCCTCAATAATCGCTGCCCGTGATGAATGCAATCGTCCGCCCTCCGAGGTCAGCTCCTGAATACTCTGATAACCGCCCAATGCGGTTTGCACCGCCCACTGCGACGGCACGTTGGAACAAAGCCGTAACGACGCCAGCAGCTCCAGTGCATGCAAGTAGTCGGTCGCAGAATTGGTTTGCCCGGAAAAAGAGACCCAGCCGACACGATAACCGCAGGCCCGGTATACTTTGGACAAACCCGAAAACGTTGCACACAGTGTGCCTTCGACTAACGTAGCCAAAGGCACATGCTCGGCATCGTCGTACAGCATCTGATCGTAGATTTCATCGCTCATGATGACCAGGCCATGTTGTTCTGCTAACGCAACAATCCCGGACAGCACGTCTTTGGAGTAAACTGCGCCGGTTGGATTATTTGGATTGATGATGACAATGGCTCGCGTTCGCGGCGTAATCAGTTTTGCCAACTCTTCCGGATCAGGCACAAAGCCGTTCTCGACACGACACGGGTAATAAACCGCCCGGCCCCCATTCAAGGTAGTGGCCGCAGACCACAACGGGTAATCCGGAGCCGGAATCAGCACTTCATCGCCAGGTGCCAGCAATGCGCGCAGAGTCAGATCAATCAACTCGCTGACGCCATTACCGATGAACACGTTTTCGGCATTGGTATTGATGATGCCACGGCTTTGTTGTTGCATGACAACCGCTTCTCGCGCCGGAAAAATACCTTTTTGGTGACAGTACGCTTCACTTTCGCTCAGATTTTCTATCATCGCGAGACGCATCGTTTCCGGCGTCCGAAAACCGAACTCGCCGGGATTACCGATATTGAGCTTGATAATCTCGTAACCTTGACGCTCGAGTTCCTGAGCGCGATGTGCAAGCGCACCACGAATTTCATACCGCACGCCCTTGAGCGCCGGACTGATGGCAATGTTTTTAGAGTTCATGATTGTAAGTATACGAGATTATTGAACTTCTGCACGCTTCCGGCGCGCAATAATTCACATTCATGCTAGCTTTCTCCAGGTTGGATGCGACATAAGCGCATCAAACCAAGCGTTGAGGCATCCCGGCCCTGCAGCGGCGCCGATCCGGTCATCATCGGTCGAATTTCACTCGCCAGCTGTTTACCAAGCTCCACACCAAATTGATCAAAGGAATTAATTCCGTGAATTTGGCCCTGAACAAATATTTTATGTTCGTACAATGCCAGTAACGCCCCCAGGTTTTCCGGGTCCGCCTGCTCAAGCAGCACGGTTGTGCTGGGCCGGTTTCCCGGACAATATTTGTGCGCGGCTGACCCGGATCGTGAGTCAGATTCCGAGCGTCCACATAACAGGGCTTCGCTTTGTGCAATGGCGTGCGTCAACAGCCGCACATGACTATCCGGCTCGGTGTGCAAACAACGTCTGCTCAATACAAAGTCCACCGGCACCGCTTCAGGACCCTGATGAAGCATTTGGAAATAAGCGTGCTGTGCATCAGTGCCAGCCGTGCCCCACACTACCGGTGAGCAGGGTTCGAGAAGCTTTTCGCCATCGCGGCTGACCCCTTTGCCATTGCTCTCCATTTCCGCCTGTTGCAGATACTGCGGCAGCCGCTGCAAAAAATGATAATACGGCACCACCGCCTGGCTGCCATAACCGAGAAAATTGTGATTCCAGATACTGATCAATGCCATGATGACCGGTACATTTGTGTGCAGAGGTTCCTCGCGAAAATGACGATCCATCAGATTCGCACCGCGCAGCAACTTGCGAAAGTTATCCTCACCCACGGCCAGCGCGATCGGCATTCCTACCACTGACCAGACTGAATACCGTCCGCCTACCCAGTCCCGAAACTGAAAAATTCGGTCGGCAGCAATACCGAAGTCTACAACCCGCTGGACGTTGCTGGAAACGGCCATCATTTGCTGATTGACAATCTCGCTGTGGCCGGTATCAAGCAACCAGTTTTTTGCAATCTTTGCATTCGCAAGTGTCTCTTCTGTACCAAACGATTTTGACGCGACAATAATCAGGGTCGTTTCAGCATCAAGTGACTGTAATGTATCCAGCAGTTCATGGGCATCGACATTGGCAACAAAATGCACCCGCAATTGGCCATCATGAAACGGGGTTAATGCCTGTGTCAGCATGCGTGGGCCAAGATCGGAGCCACCGATACCCAGATTGACAACGTCGGTAATTTTTCTGTCGGTCACGCTGGACCAATCGCCCGACCGGATTTTCCCGACTGCGGCCAGCATGCGCTCAAGCTCAGTCGTGACCACATCACTGACGTTTTCACCGTCAACGCACAGATCATCATCAACGGAGCCTCGCAGTGCGACATGCAGTACCGCCCGGTTTTCGGTGTTATTGAGCACCGCCCCTGCAAACATCGCCTGGATTGCCTGCTCCACACCCGTACTTGCGGCCAGCGCCTGCAATTTCGACAACACGGATGCATTGACCCGTTGTTTCGAAAAATCAACCGTCAACCCGGCGACCTTGAACGTCAGGCTTTCAGCCCGTGCCGGATCCGCGGCGAACCAGTCCAGCATCCGCTCACCCCTGATGTCTTCTCGTAATGACGCAAGGTCTGCGCGAATTCGGGTCGTTTGGTCACGGTTCGATTGGGTAAGTCCGGCACCAGGAGAGTTTTTATTCATCTGTTGGTCTCATAATGTAGAGTGATGGAGAACTATTTGGTGTCAGAGGATTGTACCAGCACACGCACCACAATAGACTGTGAGCAGCCCCGCAAAACCGAATCCTGCCGGATCGAACATTATTCAAGGACCTGATTGTGAAACCAGACCTACAGGCCGCCAATACGCAGGTCACTCTGCTCTGCGCCAGCTCGGAGCACTGGCTCGATGCCGTACTCAACGATTTCGATGCATTTCTGGTCGACCATGCGGCCTGTGAACGTAAAGCGGCCGCAGTGGCAACCTCGATGATCTGTCATTATCCTGATCGTGAAAAACTGGTCGCGGTCATGGCCGATCTGGCAGTGGAAGAGATGTCACATTTTCGCGAGGTCGTGCGGCTTATACACAAGCGCGGCATCGCATTGAGCGCCGATCGCAAAGACCCCTATGTCAATGCCCTGCGCAAACAGATCAAAAATGGCCGTGAGGCCTATCTGCTGGATCGCCTGTTGATCGCCAGCATCGTCGAAGCACGCGGCACGGAACGCTTTGCCATGATTGGCGCGGCGCTAAGTGATGAAGATCTGCGCAAGTTTTATCGTCAGCTTGCCAGGTCTGAAGCTCGTCACCAACAGGTATTTTTCGATCTTGCGCTGCGCTACCTTCCCCATGACCTCGTGCTGTCACGCCTCGGAGAATTGCAGATCATCGAAGCAGAAATTATCGAGTCCCTGCCGTTTCGGGCGGCATTGCATTAACCCTGCTGGCCCCATCGAGTCATTGCGCCGGATCAACAAATATCTCGACCGCTATGCTGAATGTGAAGCAGCGCTCGCGCAACAGCTGTTTGAACAATGTCCGCGACCTGCTTACCAGCGGGTTGTGGTCATTCCTGCTTTTGATGAAACGAAGGGGTTTTGCAAGCGTTTGATGCGACATCCTGACGCTGATACCACACTGCTGATCGCCGTGATAAACCGTCCCTGTGATGATGCGGTCAGCGCCGCCGGTAAACGTTCACGGGCGTTGTGGTCAGAACTGGTCAGCCACACGACTGAGCTTGCGAACCGCGCGCATTTACATCTGCGCACGGTTAATATCGACAATCGCAACCTCGATATCCTGCTGATCGATCATTGCACTGGTTCGCGCTGTCTGCCGGCTGCTGAGGGTGTGGGGCGGGCACGCAAATGTGGTGCTGATGCTGCCCTTGCACTGATACGTTGCCAACAAATCAGGTGCGACTGGATTTACAGCACAGATGCTGACGCCTGGCTCCCGGATAATTATTTTGCACCGCGCCGGGAAGATCGCGATGTCGCCGCCATCCATTGTGGGTTCGAGCATTTTAGCGTGACCGGGACGGGAATCGCCCAACAGCTTTACGATCTGGGGATGCATTTTTATGTCAGTGGGCTCGCTCATGCGGGATCACCTTATGCACATTACTCCCTCGGGAGCGCCCTGATCATCAATGCCTTGCACTATGCAGCCGTGCGCGGATTTCCGAGGCGTCCGGCCGGCGAGGATTTCTATCTTCTCAATAAACTTGCCAAAGTGGGTCGGATTGAACATGACCTCACTATCACGATCCGTCTGGAAGAGCGTGAATCACGACGCACACCTTATGGCACCGGTCCCGCGGTGCGGCGTATTGCTCAACTGGATAACCCGGAGCGTGACCATGCGTTTTATCATCCGGAAGGATTTGAACTACTCAAAATCTGGCTGCAATGTGCTGAGACTGCGAATTCTGAGCGTGCGTTTATCACTCGCCAGGGGGCCCACGCCTGGCTGCATCAACAGCGGCAGCTTCAGCCATACCGTTTGGCCGTCATCACTGCGCTCGATGAACTGGGTATGATTGAGTTTCTTGACCGGGCGCTGAAGACATATTCCTCGAAGTCCCAGTTCCTGCATCAGTTTCACGGTCACTTTGATGCCCTGAAGACGTTGAGGTTTATACATGCCTTGCGCGATCACGCTCTGGGTACTGTGAACGCAGCAACAGCTCGCATTTGGCTGGCACAATGGGCTGATGCACGCTCCAAACCCATGCTTTCAGAGCCCTGACGGCCCACAGCACTACGCGTTCAGCACAACGCTTTGATCAGAATGTTCTTTTACCGACCTGCCAATCGCGTTCGCGAGCGTCAGATCGAGACCGGCAGTACTACGCGCAAGAGATACGTAACCATCTGAAATCTATATGCTAAATATTGCAGTGCAGGATAAAATCGAGATCATTTGTCGTTTAGGACTGTCACTTGTCGCTGTGTTTCATGTGCGGGCTTTTCCACTAATTGTATATTTTTCATTCTGTTATGTGGTATCCTCAAAACTAATAATTGTATAAACATATCTTTATATATGAATCTTTCTGAAACCATCGACACGCTCAAGGCGGCCGCCGAGCCTACCCGCTTCCGCCTGCTATCTTTGTGCGCACGGAGTCAGATGTCGGTCACGGAACTGGTCGATGTGCTGGGGCAAAGCCAACCGCGTGTTTCACGACATCTCAAGCGCCTGTGTGATGCAGGTCTGATTGAACGGCGCCGTGATGGCAAGCACGTGTTCTATCACGTACCGAACCGTGGCGACGCATCACAACTGGCGCGGCGGCTGTTGTCTTTTGTGACCGTCAGCGACGCACAGCTTGAGCAGGACCTGAACGTGGCGGCGTCCAGAATCCCTGCCACGACCCCGACACATATCAAAAGCGAACGCCTGTTCAACCGCGCCATCCTCGATATCGCCGCAACAGGAGCCATCGGTGCCGTTCTTGATATCGGTACAGGCAGTGCACGCATCATGAAGCTGCTGGCAAGCTATGCAACACGCCTGGTCGGCGTCGACAATGATCGCACCGCCCGGCAACAGGCCCGACTTGCGTTGCAGACCGCCGGTCTCAATAACTGCTCGGTATTGCAAGGCAATATGTACCAGTTGCCGTTTGATCATGGAGAGTTTGATACCGTGATCATGGATGAAATTCTTGGTGATAGTGATGAGCCGATATTTGCATTGACCGAAGCGGCGCGCACGCTGGCAGACAGCGGGCGTCTGGTCATTCTTGAGCAACACCAGGATCCGGACAAACTTCATGACGTTGAGATTCGCCTGGCCAAATGGCTGGAGCGCTGTGACCTGACCAGCCAGGTACGCCGTCAAATTCACGGTCAGGACCAGCATTGGCTGATGGTTATCGCGTCCCGATCCACTCCACATCAATCAGCAAGGAACACCGTATGAACCTCCCTCCTTCCTCGATGAACCACCTGCGCTCATCGACCGCACCGATCGATGGTACCGGCTCAAACTCAGCCCATGCTTCGCCAGTGGTGAAATCATCACACGTTTCGTTTGAGTTTTTCCCCCCATCGACCGAACGCATGGAGCAAACCCTGTGGGAGTCGGTACAACGATTAAAAATGCTCAACCCGCGCTTTGTTTCAGTGACCTATGGCGCGGATGGCTCCACCCGGGATCGCACGCACGCTATCGTAAAGAAAATCATGCGCGAAACGGATCTGACCGTGGCGCCGCACCTGACCTGTATCGGCGCCTCACGGGGAGAAATTCGCGAACTGGCCCAAGAGTACTGGGAGGATGGGGTCCGTCATATTGTTGCCTTGCGCGGTGATCTTCCCAAAGGAACACAGGCGAGTGATTTGCCCCGTGACGGCTATCGCTATGCCAGTGAGCTGGTCGCCGATCTCAAAAGTGTTGCTGATTTTGACATTACCGTTGCAGCTTATCCGGAAACCCATCCTGAGGCCCAGTCAGCACGAGACGACCTGGAGAATCTGAAACGAAAATTTGATGCGGGCGCAAGTCGTGCATTTTCCCAGTTTTTCTTCGTCACCGAACATTTTCTGCGTTTTCGGGACCGCTGCTCACTCTACGGTATCGAAGATAAAATCGTGCCCGGAATTTTACCTGTATCGAAGTTTGACCAGGCAGAACGATTCGCGGGTATGTGCGGTACGGAGGTACCGTCCTGGTTGCGCAGCCGTTTTGCCGGCCTCGATGACGACGCAGATACACGCCAGCTGGTAGCCGCCAGTGTTGCCATTGAACAGGTGACTGAACTGTTCAAATCGGACATTCGGGATTTCCACTTCTACACCCTTAACCGCGCCAATCTGACCTATGCAATTTGCCATACGCTCGGCGTACGTCCGACCACCAAACTCACCGGGGATACAGTTTCATGACTGCTGACAATCAAACGTTAACCGGACTTCTCAAACAACGCATAGCGATTCTGGATGGTGCCATGGGCACAATGATCCAAAGCTATGGACTCGATGAGAGCCAGTATCGCGGTGACCGCTTCGAAGACTGGCACCTGGACTTAAAAGGCAACAATGACCTGCTGTCGCTGACCCAGCCGGACATCATTCGTGATATCCATCGCGACTACTTGCGCGCCGGTGCCGACATCATCGAAACCAACACATTCAATGCCAATGCACCCTCGATGGGTGATTACGGTATGGAAGACCTGGTCAATGAACTGAATGTGCACGCCGCAACCCTGGCG